>JBKJJG010000241.1:0-3919 GCA_046598155.1 bacterium
GGACGGTAATCAGGCAGGACCCGCCCGCAGGCTCGCGCGTGCCCCTGGACACACCCGTGTTGCTGTTGATCAGCCGCGGCCCTGCCCTGGTGGAGATGCCGTCGCTCGTGGGTCGCACGTTAGCAGATGCCAGGCAGCTCCTGGAGGAGCGGGGGCTGGTGATCACCCATGTTCGCACGGTTGCGACCACGGCCACCGAGCCGGGGACGGTCCTGGAGCAGTCACCGCTGGCTGCGACGCCCCTGCGCCCAGGGACGGTCCAGATAATCCTTACCGTCAGCGCGCGGCCCGGAGAAGAGAGCGCTCCGCCGCGGGCCCCGGTCATCACGGCCGAGCCGCAGATCGTGGAAACCCTGCGGCCGCCGACACCGGCGCCCCGCGCTCAACCCGCGCCTGCGCCGACGCCCGGGCTCCGCGTCCTGCCGTCGCCACAGCCTTCGCCCGTGGCCTCGCCGGGCCTGGCACGCCGCACCCGGGTGCAGGTTGTCGTCCCAGAAGGCGGAATGCAGGAGGTCAGGATCGTGGTCATTGACGAAACGGGCGTGCGCACCGTCTATCAGGCGCCGCATTCACCTGGGGATCGGGTTGACCAGACCGTGCGCAGCCAGGGATACACGATCATCCAGGTCTACGTGGACGGCCGCCTGGTCCAGGAGATCCGGCCGTGACCGCCCCGAGGCCGGCGGCCCCCCAGGGGCAGGTGCGCATCGCGGCGAGCATCCTGAGCGCCGACCTGGCGCACCTCGCGGAGGCCGTGGCCGCGGCTGAGCGGGGCGGCGCCGACACGATCCACGTGGACGTCATGGATGGCTGCTTCGTCCCGCCCATCACCATGGGTCCCGTCGTGGTGCAGGCGCTGCGCCGGGTCACCGCCCTGCCGCTTGACGTCCACCTGATGGTCTGCCAGCCCGAGCGCCACCTGGAGGCGTTCGCCCGCGCCGGCGCTTCCAGCCTGGCCGTGCATCCCGAGGCAACGGCACACCTGTACCGCGCGCTTTCCCAGATTCGGGACCTGGGCGTCCAGGCCGGGATCGCCCTCAACCCTGGCACGCCCGCGGAGGCCTGCGCCGAGTTGAGGGACGTTCTGGATTTCGTGGTCGTCATGAGCGTGAACCCGGGCTACGCCGGTCAGGCCTTCCTGGCGGGCGTCCTGCCCAAAATCGGGCGCCTGAGGGCGCTCCTTGCCGGCTGGTCCGGCTGGGTTGGCATTGACGGGGGCATATCGCCGCAGACCGCTGGCCCTGCCGTCGCAGCAGGCGCGGACGTGCTCATTGCCGCCTCGGCGATCTTCAACGCCCCGGAGGGGATCGAGATGGCCGTAGCCGCTCTGCGGGCAGCCGCGCGGCCGTGAGCGTGCTCCACCTTACCCATCCCACCTGTGCGCGGCACCTCACAGGCGCAGGGCACCCCGAGAGGCCGGAACGCCTCCAGGCGATTTACAAGGCGATCGGAGAGAGCGGGCTGGCCGATCTGGTGGAGGTGTCCGCGTTCCCGCCGGTTGATCGGGATCTCCTGCTCTCGGTTCACTCGGCCGCGTACGTTGCCGAGGTGGAGGCGATGGCGCAGAGTGGGGGTGGGTGGCTCGATCAGGACACCCGCGTCGGCGCGGACTCGGCGACTGCGGCCGCCCACGCGGCCGGCGCCGCGCAGCGCGCAGCCGAGGCGCTATGCGAGGGGGAGGCAGCCCGCGCCTTCGTGACCATCCGTCCTCCTGGGCATCATGCGCTGCCGGAGCGGGGGATGGGGTTCTGCCTGTTCAACAACGCCGCATTAGCCGCGGCCGCAGCGCGCCGCGCGGGCAGAAAGCGCGTCATGGTCGTTGATTGGGACGTCCATCACGGCAACGGAACGCAGGCCATCTTCTGGCGCGACCCAGGGGTGCTGTTCGTCTCCCTTCACCAGGAGTACTGGTACCCAGGTACTGGCGCCCTGGGCGACGTCGGTGAGGGCCCTGGAGAGGGGTTCACCGTGAACCTGCCGCTTCCGGCCGAGACCGGGGACGGTGGGTACGAGGAGGCCTTCACCGAGGTGGTGCTCCCGCTTGCCTCGGCCTACGCTCCGGACTTCCTGATCGTCTCGGCAGGGTACGACGCCCACTACGCCGATCCGCTGGGCGGCATGGTTCTAACGGCCAGGGGGTTCGGCCGCCTTTCCCGGCTCCTCGATGATGCGGCCCGGGCATCTGGTGCGCCCCTGCTTGTCACGCTGGAGGGAGGCTACGATCTGGCGGCGCTGGGAGCTTCCTGCGTGGCGACGCTGGAAGCGCTGGTCGGTCGTGCGGCCTGGGGCATCCCGGACGAGGATCCACCGCCAGAGGCCTCGTCCGCGGCGATCCGCCCACGGCTGCGCGCGGCGCGGAGCCAGCTTCTGGGCTTCTGGCGGATCTAGGGCGGGAGGAAACCCCGCCATGGCGGCGAAGACGGAGTGGTATGCGCAGGATGTGTGAGAGGGCGTGGCAGGTATGAGCGAAGAGGTCATGGTGTACGACGATCAGGTTCCTGGGAGCAAGGATGTAGATTTGGGAGATGCGGTACCAACGCTCCAGGAGCGGCAGATCGTAAGGGGAACGGTCGTGCGCATTGATACCGAGGGTGTTTTGGTGGACGTGGGTGCCAAGTCCGAGGGGCTGATTCCACCGAAGGAGATGACCCGTCGCGGCGACGAGGTGGAGGCGGTCTCGGTAGGCGACCAGATCAACGTGATGGTGATGCGCGTGGAGGGCGAGGAAGGCAGCATCATCCTCAGCAAGAAGCGGGCCGACTTCATCCATGCCTGGGATCGGATCGCCCAGATGCAGCAGTCGGGCGTGGTCCTGCACGCGATGGTCGTTGACAAAGTCAAGGGCGGGCTCGTGGTAGACCTGGGCGTGCGCGGTTTCGTGCCCGGCTCGCACGTGGACCTCTCCCAGGCAAAGGGCCGGCGCTTCGAGTGGTTTGTGGGCCAGTCCATTCCTCTCAAGGTGATCGAGGTGGACCGCGTCAAGGGCCGGGTGATCCTATCTCACCGGCTGGCCGTGGAGGAAGACCGCAAGTCCCGGCGCGAGGAGGTACTGGGCAGCCTGACGGAAGGGACAATCGTTGAGGGCACGGTGAAGCGCATCACCGACTTTGGCGCATTCGTAGACCTCGGTGGCGTGGACGGCCTGCTGCCGATCAGCGAGATGGCCTGGACCTACATCCGGCATCCCTCCGAGGTGGTCCGCCGCAACCAGCACCTGCGCGTGCAGGTGCTGCGGGTGGACAGGGAGAGCGGCAAGATCTCCCTGGGACTCAAGCAGATACTGGACGACCCCTGGGCCGAGGTATCCGAGCGGCATAGCGCCGGCGAGATCGCAAAGGGCAAGGTGGTGCGCATCGTGCCGTCCGGTGCGTTCGTGCGTCTCCGCGATCTCGACGCGTTCCTCCCGATCGCTGAGCTGGCAGAGCGGCGCGTCGGCAAGGTGGAGGACGTGGTTGAGGTCGGCCAGGTGATCGAGGCAATGATCACCGAGATACGGCCCGAGGAGCGCCGGATGCTGCTCAGCCTTCGGCGTCTGGCCCGGGAGGCCGAGCGCAAGCGCGTGAAGGACTACATGCGAGTGCAGGAGGAGGAGGGGCGAATCACCATTGGTGACGCGGTCGGCGATGCCATGGGCGCCCTGCTCCGGCAGGCCGCGGAAGCCAGGGCAGAGCAACCAGAGCCCGAAGCGGCGCTTGCCGAGGAAGCCAGGCCAGTCGAGCCCACGGCGGAGTCCGAGCCGAACTCCGAGCACAAGGAGTGACGACTTGCCCGCCGGCGCTCCCTTGACTACAATGGAGCGCAGCGGGGAGTGGCGCAGCTTGGTTAGCGCGCAGCGTTCGGGACGCTGAGGCCGGGGGTTCAAATCCCCCCTCCCCGACCAGACAACCGAGGACCGTGGATGCGCGGGGCGGCGCATGAG
>JBKJJG010000143.1:0-3513 GCA_046598155.1 bacterium
TAACAGGCTTACATGGCTTGACAGGGCGTACGAATCGCGCCGCCTAAAATCTTACCGATGGGCCAAGCAGCGGCTCTCAATAAGCCCCGAACTGGGCGAACACCACGGCGACGACCAGCGCCACCACGATCAGCGGAAGGGTGCCGTCCATGAAGCGGTTGACCCCTGGCCAGGGTGTCATGTTGGTCCCCCCTCGGCGGCGCGGCAATTCTTGAAGAGCAGCACGTACGCACCATCTCCCAGGTCTTCTTTGATAGATAGTGAAGCGCCGCAGTCATAGAACACGCGCAACCCTGGCGTCATTGTGTCCTTCGGTCGCGCGTGTCCGCCAATCCACTTGCTTCCGCAGTGAAGACATCCTTCGGGCACTTTCGGGGCGCCGCTCATCCCTTCTGCTTCTTCCCCATACGACGGCTGATTCTGCTGCGCGGTCTCCTTCTGCGCCGCTTCCAGTTCGTCATCGGTGAACCGCTCGGTTGCTTCGGCCGCATCCCTCACAAGCGCAGCGACTCTCGGATCCGGCTGAACCCCAGCGCCGAGTACGATCGTCGGTGCAGTGGGGGAGAAGAGGAGGGCGCTGTTAGCGCGATGGAGAAGTACCTTCGCCTCCTCGCTCTGCCCCTGGCTGATCCGAGCAAGGGCTAAGTGAATGAACTCCACGATGCGGGCCAATGCCTGCCGGTTTTCCTGGACGAGGAGGTTGTGCTCTTTGGTCCGCAGACCGTCCTTCTCTTCGTGCCGCTCCACGTCGGCACGGAGGGCGGCGACTTCTCGACAACGATGCACGCCCCCTTGGTCCACAAACCTCGGCACGTTCCCGCAGGCGTGGCATAGATCACTCATCGGCAGTCCTCCTGGAAGCCCAATGCGCACAGATCCGGGTCACGTTTCATCACAACACCACCTCCGCCGACGGCGCAAGCGAACCCTCCGCGACCAGGCGAAGCGCTCGGTCCAGGCGTGCGACGGTGGCTGCACTCGGTTCGTGTGTGGGAACAATGCTACCCGCGCGCTGAAAGCGACCGGCCAGCAGGCGGGTGTTCTAGTAACGGCGCGTGGGTACGCACAGGTGTCTGGGATCGAGGAGTCATCGGCGGGACCAACGCGGGATGCTCACGAGGTTGCAGGGACACATGTGGATCGCGCCCTCCGGGCTTTGCGGTCCCACAGCTGAGGGACCGAGCACCGGTTCATGCAGCCGCCCGGGCGCAGGGCGAGCGGAGGGATCAGCGCTCCTGCCGGCAGTACATCGGCAGGAGCACCAGCGCGCGCTGCTGCACCAGGCGTCGCGCCGGGGGTAAACTTGTAGGGAACGAAAGCATGTTGGGCGGCGGCCCGGGTTCCGGCATCACGCGGTAGGCCGCCGCAGTCCCGCTAAGTGTTCATCGCGCCGACCATCCAGCTCCACAGGCGGTGGTGCCACGGGACCCGTCTGTCGACGAGCGCCAGCTGGTCGAGCGTGCCCTGCGACAGGAGCTGTTGCAGGGCGTCGATGAGGTGAGAGCGCTGCCACGCATCGCCGACAGCAAAGACGCGGTGGTCCCCAATGATGACATCGGGAATGCCGCGCTGTCGTGCAGCGTCCACCTGTCGGGAAAGGTCTTGCGCCGACAACGGTCCGTTGGACTTCGGCGCGGGTCCGACGACAAAGGCGCTGGCGCGGCTGGGAATCCACACCGCCCAGACCCCTGTACCGGCGGCAACGGTCTCCGGCGGTCGCCCGCTGATGATCCAGCTGGCGACTGACCCTCTCACCGGGTCACCCCCTCGTTCTCGTCAAAACCGAACGGGAGGTCGACGTCGTAGCTGTGATGCGCTAGAAGCCCCAACTCCGGCTCCCAGCTCGCCCGGTAGTAAGACAGCACGCGCGGCAGAGAGGGCCCGCACGTCTTCGGTCCCGGCCCGAGCACTCGGTCGAGCGCTCGGGTGAGCTCCGTCCAGATCACGGCCGCGAGCGGTGCATCCACCGCCGGCCGACGAATGCCGTTGGGCTCGTACGCCCATTCCGGCACCTCGTCCCCGGCAAGATCGGCTTCGCAGAACATTCTGGCGAGGCCGTCGTAAGGACGCTCGTCGTACCGCTCCGGATCCAGCTCAGCGAACGGATCGAGCCGCATGTCCGCGGCGATGTCATCGGTCAGGACCGCGCGGGGGGTACGCCCCCACGCCTCGGCCATAACTTTGACCGCCCGAACGGCTTCCGCCCTCTCCGTGCAACCGTTGGCGCACCCGCAGCGGGCTATGAGCCCTGCGGGTGTGTGGAACACCCGGACGGGATGCCGGTCCTTGCCCACCAGCACGAGGCCGGCGTCGGGCATCCCGTTGCGAAAGTCGGCGATGACTTTCACGACGTGTACGGGACTGCTATTCGTCGAGCTTGTCAAGGTGCTCATGCCTTCCCTCCGCGGAGGGGAAGCTGCGGCCCGCCAACCCGGGCGAAGCCGCAGCCTTCCCGAGTATGGGGCCGGTGGCCGGAACCCGTGACCACCGGTCCGAGTGTACCACAGAACCGTCACCTGAGTAAAGACAAGCGTATGGTCGGGTGGCTGGAGACCGGAGGGGCTCTACGCCTCGTCCGCGCCGTCGCGGGGCCTTGGGAGCCGGCCCGGCCTGATGTACTCTGCGATCACGCGGTTGGTGACCCGCGGCGGCTGACCGTCGCGCGTCTCTTCGATCTGACCGAACGTGCCACGGAAGAAGAGCTCCTGCCCCTTCACCAGCCGGTTGGCAATCTCCGCGGCGGCGCCAAACGCGACCACCTCGAACCAGTTGGTCACGATCTCGGGCCCCACGAGGCGCACGTTCTGCGCGACCCGAACGGTGGTGTACGGGTTGCCGCGCCTGCTGGTGCGCGCACGAGGCTCAGTCGCGACGCGGCCGAAGCCGGCCAGCTGTTGATCGTCAACGCGGTGATAGCGGGTCGCGGGCGCCTCCGCGGGCGCGGCGGCAGGACCGTCTGCACGCGCAGCGGCGTCGTCACTCTCGGGACCCTGCGGCGCGGGCAAAGTCGGTCCCACGAGCTGGTTCATGTCAACGGCGCCCATCGTCGCTCCTCCCCTTAACCAGGCCGCGCTCGCGCAGACTGACGAACCGTCCGTCGCCGATGATGACGTGGTCGAGCACTTGGATGCCAACGAGATTCCCGGCGTCCACGAGACGGCCGGTGACCTGGACGTCGTCGCTGCTCGGCTCGGGGTCCCCGGACGGGTGGTTGTGGACGAGAATCACCGCGGCGGCGTTTGCGCGGATCGCTTCCCGGAACACGTCGCGGGGGTGCACCGCAGCGGAGTCGAGACTCCCCACCGCGACCGGCGCCACGCTGACCACCTTGTGCTTCGTGTTGAGCAGCACGCAGCGAAAGTGCTCCTGCTCCAACCGCGCCATCTCCGGGGCCAGGAGGTCCGCCACGTCGCGGGGCGTGCGGACCGTCGGGCGAACATGCGCCGGCTCCGCGGCGGCCTGGATACCCAGCACCGCCACAACCGGCAGCAGCGCCGCCACGTGCTCCCCGAC
>JBKJJG010000189.1:0-3217 GCA_046598155.1 bacterium
GGTCCGCACAGCGCGGCGTGCTGCGGCGCGCCCTGCACCTGATGGTGGATCGCATCGAGGAGATATCGGCCACCATCCTGCTGGAGACCGGCAAGCCCCCCTGCGAGTCCGTGGGCGGCGCGGAGATCCCGGTCGGTCTCGAGTGCCTGGCCTACTACGCGGCTGAGACGGAGCGCGTGCTGCGCCCGAGGGCGATCCGGATGCGCTTCCGGCCCTACTTCTTCGGCAAGTCCGGCCGCGTGCGCCGGGAGCCACTGGGCGTGATCGGCGCCATCACGCCGTGGAACCTGCCCTTCTCGCTTGCGATGGGCGCCATCGTGCCATCTCTGGCAGCCGGGAACGCGGTGGTCGTCAAGCCGTCGGAGCTTGCTCCGCTGACCGCCCTGGAGATCGCGCGCGCCTTCGCGGATGCGGGTCTGCCCGCCGGTTTGCTCAACGTGGTCTGTGGCGGTCCAGAGACCGGAGCGGCGCTGGTGGCTTCGGAAGTCGATCGCATCGTGTTCACCGGCAGCGTCGCCACCGGCCTATCGGTCGCGCGCGCCCTGGCCGAGTTGGGCCGGAGGCCCCCGCTGCTCGAGTTGGGCGGCAAGGACGCCATGGTTGTCTGCGCGGATGCGGACATCGCCTACGCGGCGCAGGGCGCGGTGTGGAACGCGTTCAGCAACACCGGACAGTTCTGTTGCTCAGTGGAGCGGGTGTACGTCGTTCGCGAGGTGGCCGAGGCTTTCGTCGAGCGGGCGCTGCAAGCCACAGCGCGCCTGACCAATCTGGCCGGGTTCGTCGAGCGCGAGGGCCGCCTGCGCGCCCCGGCCGCGCACTGGGCCTTTGGCCCGTTGATCCGGGAGTCGGCGCGGCAGAGGGTGCACCGCCACGTTACCGACGCGGTCGAGCGCGGGGCCCGGCTGCTGGCCGGAGGGCGCATCCCCGAGGGACCGGGGTTCTGGTACCCGCCGACGATCCTGACAGACGTGACCGATGAGATGCTCGTGATGCGCGAGGAAACCTTCGGGCCCCTCCTGCCTGTGGTGGCCGTTTCCGATGAGGAGGAGGCGATCACCCGTGCCAACGCGTCGCCGTTCGCGCTGACCGGCAGCGTGTGGACGCGGGACCTGGAGCGCGGAAGGCGCCTGGCAGACCAGATGCGCGCAGGCCTGGTCATGGTGAACGATCACGCCTCGGCCTACGCGATGCTGGATTGCCCGTGGGGCGGAAGCGGCTCCAGCGGGTGGGGCCGGCTGCACGGACCCGATGCTCTGTGGGAGGTGACCGAGGCGTGCGCGCGCGTCACAGACCGCGTACCGACGTCGAAGGTGTGGTGGTACCCGTACACGCATCCGGCCTACGAGTACTTCCGCCGGGGGAACGAACTGCTGTTTGCCGGAGGGCTGCGCAAGCGGCTAGGCGCCGTCGTCCCGACCCTCCGCGCGCTCCTGGCCGGCCGCCGCCAGCCGGGCCTGGGCGGCTAGGGGACGCAGGAGTTCGGCCTGTGGGTCCGTAAGGATGTTCTGTTAGAGAGGAGGACGGCCATGGGTATGAAAGGCGCATCAAGGTGTCCGGGGTGCAAGAGTACGCACCTCGAGTACCAGGGCGTGGACGAGACCGGCGCCCAGAAGTGGCGCTGCCGCAACTGCGGCACGCGCTTCACGTTCAAGCCAACTGAGACCAAGTCGGGCTAGGCAGGGCCCGAGCGGAGGTCCTCCAACCGCTCGAAGAAGTCCGGGAAGGTCTTGGCCACGCACCCGGGGTCCGCGATGGCGATCCCCGGGGCCCGCAGGCCGGTGACCGCAAAGGCCATCGCGACGCGGTGGTCGTCGTGTGCCTGAACCACCGCCGGCCGCAGAGGCTTGGGCAGGATCACCAGGCCGTCGTCGTTTTCTTCCACCTCTTGACCCATCCGCCGCAGTTCGGTGGCGGTGGCCGCCAGCCGGTCGGACTCCTGGTGGCGGATGTGCGCAACCCCACGGATGCGGGTAGGGCCGTTGGCGAAGGGCGCGATCGCGGCCAGCGTCATGGTCTGGTCGCTCATCTCGGAGAGGTCCGCCTCGATTCCGCGCAGCTCCCCGGTGCCCGAGACCTCAAGGAAGCCCTCGCCTCGCACGACTCGGCAGCCCATCCTTTCCAACAGGTCCACGAAACGCGCGTCCCCCTGTAGCGAGGATGCGGAGAGCCCCGGTACCCGCACCCGGCCTCCGGTGACGGCCGCGGCCGCGAAGAAGTACGCGGCGGCGCTGGCATCGGGCTCGATGGCGTAGTCGCGCGCGCGGTAGCGCCCTCCGGACCGGACGAAGAACCGCCGCAGGCCCTCCCGCTCAACGCGGACCCCAAACGTCTCCATCACGGCCAGCGTCATCTCAACGTAGGGGGATTCCACTAGGCGGCCCTCCAGGACCACCTCCATGTCCTCCTGGGCGTACGGCGCCACCATCAGCAGCGCGGAGAGGAACTGGCTGCTGGTCTCACCGCGCACCATCGCGCGTCCGCCGCGCAGGCCGCGGGCATTCACCACAACCGGCGGCGTTCCGCGCTCTGCAACGGCCCGAACCCCAAGCATCCCGAGGGCGTCGAGCAGGTCCTGGATCGGTCTCTCCCGCATCCGCTCTGTACCGTCAATCGTGTACCGTCCGCTGCCCAGGCCCACCATCGCCGTTAGAAACCGGGCCGCGGTCCCGGCGCCCCCAACGAACAGCTCGGCACCCTGTGCGGGGATCTCCCCGCCGCGGCCCTCCACGAGCATGACGAGCTCTGATTGGTCTACCCGTACGGTAAAGCCCAGGCGCCGCAGGCACTCGACCATGACGCAGGTGTCGTCGCTGAACAGGGCGTTGGTCAGTCGCGACCTGCCGAGTGCCAGCGCGCCCACCAGGAGGGCCCTGTTGGTCAGACTCTTCGAACCGGGGACCGCGATGGTCGCGTCAGGAGAAGTCCGCAGCGGAACGATCTCTCTCATAAATCCTCTCTCACAGATCGCCGGCGGAGACCGCGTGGCCGAGATGGGAATTCAGGTCGGGCCGGAGCACCTCTGCTCCGCGCAGGTAGACGTGCGCGATCTCATCCTGCGCCTTGGGCGTATTCACCAGCATGAGAACGCGCAGGCACCGCTCCAACGCTCCTGGCACGGCGATCTCCGTGGACGACAGGAGCGGTACCGCGATCCAGCCCATCTGCCGGGCGCCCTCTGCCGGAAAGGCGGCATTGAGGTCGGTGGTCAGCGTGAAGA
>JBKJJG010000240.1:0-4710 GCA_046598155.1 bacterium
TGGTAGCCCCGCGGGATCACGACGCTGTCGCCCCCGCGCACACGGTAGATCTTCTCGAACGGCTGTGGCGCATCGGGCGGAGTGTAGACCATCTGCAGCCCAAAACCGTCCGGCGGCCGCACGAAGTAGTGGTAGACCTCTTCCATCGGCGCCTCACCTCGGCCGTCGCCCGCGGCGCGGCGCGTATCGTGCTTGTGCGGCGGGTAGCTCGACCAGTGGCCCGCTGGATTGAAGGTCTCGCCCACGAGCATCCTGCTTGCCACCTTCTGATCAACCACGCTTGTGACCCGGCGCGACCAGGCATCGGCGCCCACCTCCCTAACCGTGACCTGATCCGGTCCGATGATCCGGGGAGAGCGGTCAGCGGCAGGAGGCGCGGAGAAGAGCGCCAGCCGAACCCCTTCGTGCATAGCCATCAGGCCGACGCGCGAGCCCGCGGGCACGAACAGCGCGGACGGCGGGCCGTCGAAGACCGATGCACGCGGGCCCAGGGTACCGGCGAGCGCCCCCGCAGCGGTGACCTCGCAGCCGCCTTCGATCAGGTGGAAGACGGCCTCGCGGCCGCGCGACTCCCAGGAAAAGGGCGTCCCCCCGCCGGCCAGGGTGATGAGCGCGAACTCCAGATGCGCCAGCGGACTGTTCGCCGGCGACGCCACCAAATGGTGCGCCGGGGGGTTCTCAACGGCCGCGATGTACTGACTCTCAGCCAAGCTGCTCATGCCGATCCTGCTCCCTTCTGGGCCAACCGCCGCTGCTGAACGAGCTGGCGCACCAGCGACCCGGCGCCGGCTGCCAGCAGCAGCAGGCTCAGCGGCCGCGTGACGAAAACCGTCATGTCCCCGCCCGTGATGATCATCATCCTCCGGAACTCCGACTCCATCATCGGCCCCAGGACCAATCCCAGGATCAGCGGGATCAGCGGGTAGCCGGCGCGCTTGAGGATAAACCCCAGGATCCCGGCCGCCACCGCCACGACGGCATCATACATCCAGCCGTTGAGGGCGTATGCGCCCAGCACCGATAGCAGGATAACCAATGGAGGCATCAGAGCGGGCGGCACGCTGAGCGCCTTGATGAACACCCGGATGCCGCCGAGCTGGAAGATGCAGGTGGTCAGGTTCGCCACGATCATGGCGAAGATAATCGCATAGATGAAGTGCGGCTGAGAAGTAAACAGGAGCGGGCCGGGCGTGACGCCGTGGATGACCATCGCGGCAAGAATGGGTACCGCGGCTGCCTCCGCGGGCAGCGCGAGCGTGAAGGTGGGTATGAGCCCGCCGCCGATGCAGGCGTTGTTGGCCACCTCCGGAGCGATCACTCCTTCGAGCCGTCCGGTGCCGAACTCCTCGGGGCGCGGGGAGATCTGCTTCGCCCGCTCGTACGCCAGGACCACGGCCACGCTGGCGCCGGCCCCGGGCAGCAGGCCGACGAATGTCCCGATCCAGCTCGACTCCAGAATGATGCGCCACATGCCGCGGAGCTGCCGCAGACTGGGGAACAGCCGGCCGAGTTGCTGCGTGACGACCTGGTGCAGATCCCTGCTCCGGGCCGCGTCCTCAAGCGCCTGGGTGATCCCGAACATGCCTATCAGCACGGGAACGAGCCCGATGCCGCTGGCCAGGAAGGGGTTGTCGAAGGTGAACCGGCGAACGCCGGTCATGGTGTCAATTCCAACGGTGGCGAGCAGCACGCCCATGGCACCCATCACCACGCCCCTCAGGAGCGAGGAGCCCGAAACGCTGGCTATGATCGTCAGACTGGCGACCGCCAGGGAGAAGTATTCCGCGGGACCAAACAGCAGCGAGAAGCGGGCCAGCGCCGGTGAGGCGGCCAGCAGCGCCACGGTGCTAATCAGCCCGCCGATGAACGAGGCGATCACCGCGCCGCCTAGCGCGACCCCTGCCTGCCCCTTGCGCGCCATCGGCAGCCCATCGAAGACGGTGGCGATGGCGTTGGGATTTCCGGGTATCCCGAAGAGAATCGCCGGGATGGACGCTCCGGTCACTGCCCCAAAGTAGAGGCCCAGCAGCAGGCTGATGGCGGTGAGGCTGTCAAGCTGAATCGTAACGGGCAGGAACAGCGCGAGCCCCATCGTGGCCGTCAGGCCGGGCAGCGCGCCGATGAAGATCCCGACGATGTCGCCGACCACTATCCACAACAGCGTTGTCGGCTGGAGGACGAAGGCCAGACCCTGCAGCAGGGGTTCCATGCGTCAGAATCCCATCAGCCCGCGCGGCAGGGAGACGTCGAGCAGCCGGCTGAAGATCCACCAAAGCGCTATGGGAAACCCCAACCCGGTCAGCAGGCGTGTGACCGGCGCGATGCTCCGCCGGCTGTCGAGGTAGAGCGACGTGGCTATCAGGAAGAGCGCGGCGGAGGTCACAAAGCCCAGCACCGGCAGTAGCAGGAGAAACGCGACCGTGCCCGCGCCGACCACCAGGGCCTGCTGCCACGGTTCCACGCCGGAAGGACGAGGGCGCGTCTCCCCAATCAGCGCCGCCACGGCCCCGACCAAAACGAGGGCCGCGACGGCAAGGGGAAGGGCATGAGGCCCTGGATCACCCTTGACGTGCCGGCTAGGAATCTGGCCGGCCAGCAAGAGTGCCAGGAGAGCGAAGGCGGCGATGGACGCGGCGACCGCCAGCCGCGAGGACCGCGTCATCTTCTCACTTCATGAGGCCGACCTGGCGCAGCAGCTTCGAGAGGTCCAGCGTGAGCACCGCGAAGTACCGCTCCAGCTCCTCGTTGGCCATGTAAGTCTTCACCAGTCCGCTCTCGCGCGCGTACTGGATCCAGTGGGGATCGTTCATTGCCCGGGCCACGGAGGACGCGATTGCCCTGCGCACCTCCATGGGAATCCCCTTTGGCCCGCTGATCGCGCGGAAACTGCCCTGGGGAATGTTCTTGAACCCGAGTTCGGTCGTGGTGGGTGTGACCGGAAACAGCGTGGTACGCCGCAGGCTCGTAACCGCCAGCGGCCGTAGCCGCCCTGCCTGCGCCTGCACCTCGGACTGGGAGAAGACGCCGCTTGTCACGACGTTCCCCAGCACCCCAACGATCAGGCGGGCACCGCCCTCAAACGGCACCACCGTCCAGGGGTTGCCGGCCGCCTTGTTGAGCGCCTCTGAGGTCAGGTGCGTCAGCGCGCCGACGCCGGCGTGTCCGATCGTGATCTTGCCGGGAGCCTGCTTGCCCGCATCCACCAGTTCCTGAAGGGTCTTGTAGGGAGCCGCATCCAGGACGGCGATCACGAACGGGTCCCAGTTCAGGCTGGCGATGTGGTCGAGCTGGATGATCGTGCCGGCGGCCAGGCCCTGCAGCGTCGCGGTGGCCGTGTGCGTCCCGGACAGCAGCAGCGTGTGACCATCCGGCTTGGCGCGCAGCACCTCGTTTGTCCCGATGCCGCTGCCCGCGCCGGGCATGTTCCGGATCACGATCGGCGCCTCGATGAAACGCTGCATGGCCCGCTGAATCTGGCGGGCAATGATGTCGGTCCCGCCGCCTGCGGCGAATGGCACCACTATGCTTACCGGCCGGGCCTCCGGCCAGACCGCAGATGCCGAGAGGCCGCCGGGAATCATGGCAAACAGCAATATGACGCCAACGAGAGCAATCAACCTTCTCACGATCCTCGCCTCCTTAGTGCTTCCCCCGCGTGGTTCCCCCACCAAGATGCTTCTCGGGCCGGTCGAGCCCATCCTGCTGTGTTCCGCACCCTCCGAGGAGTGGGCCGTACAGACGCAGAATGGAATAGTTTGATGTCCGCGAAGATCCTCTTGTCCGATGTGACCAAGATCTACCCCGGGCAGGGCCGCCCCGTGGTGGCGCTCGATCGGGTCTCCCTCCAGGTACCCGAGGGGGAGTTCGTCTGCGTGGTGGGACCCTCCGGCTGCGGGAAGTCTACGCTGCTGCGCATCCTGGCGGGCCTCGTCCCCTGCTCCTCCGGGGCGGTGGCGATCGCCGGCGGCGGCCGGGGCAAGCCGCTGCACAGTCTGGTCTTTCAGGAGTACGCGATCTTTCCCTGGAAGACGGTGCTGCAGAACGTGGCGTTTGGACTGCAAATGAGGGGCGTGGCCCGTCCCCAGCGCGAGGCCACGGCCCGCGAGTGGATCGGCCGGGTGGGACTCAGCGAGTTCGCCGACGCCTATCCGCGCCAGCTTTCGGGGGGAATGCGCCAGCGGGTCGGCATCGCACGGGCCTTCGCCAACGATCCCGAGGTCCTGCTGATGGACGAACCGCTGGGCGCCCTCGACGCGCAGACCCGGTTGATTCTCATGGACGAGTTGCTGCGCCTGTGGGAAACCGACCGCAAGACCGTGGTGTACGTCACCCACGACATCGAGGAGGCGGTCCTGCTGGGCGACCGGGTCGTGCTCATGACCGCCCGGCCTGGGAAACTGAAGGCCGAATTCACGGTGCCCTTCGCCCGGCCGCGCGGCATCGAGGTAATGGGCGATCCGGCGTTCGCCGGCCTGTCGTACCAGATCTGGGAGGCGCTGCGCGACGAGGCGATCGCCGCGATGGGGGCCGGAGGGGAGGCGCGATGAGCGGCGAGAACCGCGACCGCCTGCTGGCGCTGGGCGCGCCCGCCCTCCTGGTCGGCCTGTGGGAACTGGCGATCCGGACGGGCGTGCTCGACGCGCGGTTCTTCCCACCGCCGTCGCTGGTCGTCCTCACGTTCTGGCGCTTGCTCGCCGACGGCACCCTGGC
>JBKJJG010000070.1:0-1654 GCA_046598155.1 bacterium
AGGACGCTGCCGCGGCGCTCCACGCGCGGACGGACCTCCATGCCGAAGACCGTGTCCAGGTGTGCGCTCACCACAACGGTGGCCAGCGTAGGATCGCCAGGCAGCTCCCAGATGACGTTGCCCGCATCGTCCACCTCCCCCTCGCCGAGGCCCAGACCAGCGCCGAGGCGGCGCACGAGCGCGGCGCGCTCGCCTTCGTAAAAGGTGGGGGCGGGCACCTCACAGATCGCCACCGCGTCGTCGAGCACGGCCTGGCGTGCCCGCTCAAGCGTCGCGATTCCCGCGGTCAGATCACCTGCGTCCATCCACGACTACCTCCTTTGGGACTACCTCCATCCTGGCAAGCCACACGCCGAACAGCACCACGCTTCCCCCAAAGACCTGCAGCGCGCCCAGGGGCTCCCCGAGGAGCGCCCAGGCCGAGATCAGCGCAACGATCGGAATCAGGTAAGAGAAGGCCGCGGTGCGCGCGCTACCGAACGCCTGCACCGAGGTGTACCAGATCACGTAGCCGATCACCACGGCAAAGACCGACGAGAAGGACAGCGCGGCCCACGAGCGCAGGCTCACGGCCGGCCAGTCCACGCGCAGCAGACCCGGGATCGCCGAGGCGAGGATGACCGGCAGGCCCAGGATGAGCGTCACCGTGGTAAGTCGCAGCGCCGACATCCTTTTCAGGAAGGGTCGGGACAGCACCGTGTACGCCGCCCAACACAGTGAGGCGGAGAGGGTGAGAAGGTCGCCCACCACGGAACCACCCTCGGTGGGAAGGCCGCCGCGGCCCGCAATCAGCGCAAACACGCCGACAAACGCGATGACCAAACCTGCCCACATGCGACGCGACGGCCGTTCGAGGCCCAGCGCCACGCCGAGCATCCCCACGAACAGCGGCACCAGCGCCAGGATCAAAGACGAGTGGCCCGCGGTCGTGCGGGCAAGGCCGGCCATGAAGAGCGTCTGGTAGCCAGCGTGGCCCAGCAGACCCAGCAATGCGAGCCCGAGGAAATCCGCGCGCGGGATGCGCTGCGGTCCTTCCAGCCGGCGTAGAACGACCAGCAGCAGCACCGAGGCCCCGGCAAACCTCAACCCGTTGAAAGCAAACGGGGGCAGTTCGGCAAACGCGCCCTTCACAATCGGGAAGTTGAGCCCCCAGATTGTGACGAGCATGAGCATCGCGGCGTTGATGCGCCTCTGGCAGGGCATGCCCGCGCGCGTCGAGAACAGTCCGACCATACGATATGTATACCATCCGGGAGGGCAGACTCGCATGCAACCGCACGCGTTCTACGAGTACCTCATGCAGGCCCGCCAGCGGCTCTTCGATTGGATACGGCCGCTGACCAAGGACCAGTACGAACGCGAGTTCCCCTTCGGATCCAAGACCATCCATGCCGCGCTGCTGCACACTGCCGGCGCCGAGTGGGCCTATTCCCTTCGTCTCCAGGGGCAGCAGGTTACGCCAGCCGACAGCCCCTACACCCCGGAGAAGGTGGGGTCGTTCGCCGAACTCGAGGCCTCCTGGTCCGCAATGGCCGAGCGGACTCGCGCCCTGCTGGCGCAGATTTCCAACTGGGACGAGCCGTTGCAGTACCGCATCTACCCGCAGGGCCCCGGGACCCCGGCGGTTCGCATCACCACGACCCGGGCCGGGGTG
>JBKJJG010000106.1:0-6143 GCA_046598155.1 bacterium
AGCCGGCCTGCGCAACGGCGCCCGCACCGTGGGCTGGGCGCTGGCGTCGCTGCCCGACGGCGAGGCGGCGCCGTGGTGGCGGGTGGTGCGCAGCGATGGAACGATCGCGAACCGGCAGTTCGCCGCAGAACAGAAGAAGCGGCTACGCCGTGAGGGGGTGCGGTTCACGCGCTCAGGGAGCATCGATCTGACCCGGTACGGCTAGCCTCCGCCGCCCGGCCAGCCACGCCGCCATCGCGCCAGCAGCGCACACCAGTGCGCCGGCAAGTACCGCGGTCTGCGCGCCCATGGCCGAGGCCAGGGATCCCATGAGCAGCCCTCCCAGGGGCGCGGTCCCAAAGAACGCCAGGATGTAGATGCTCATCACCCTGCCGCGCAGCCCATCGGGCACAATGGACTGAATCGTGGTGTTGGTTGACGACAGGTAAGAGGTCATCGCACCGCTCAACACAACCATGAGCGCCAGCGACAGGGCGTAGTTGGAGCTCAAGGCGAACGCGGCCAGCAGCACCACGAATCCGACCTGCGTACCCAGGATGACGTTTCCCGGGTTCTTGGGCCGCGACGAGGCCAGGGTCAACACCCCGACGGTGGCGCCGAGACCGCTGGCGGTCATCAGCATCCCGAACCCCTGCGCGGACACGCGCAGCACGTCGCGGGCAAAGACCGGCATCAGGACCGTGAAAGACAGCCCGAATACCCCGGTGACGGCCAGAAGCCCCAGGAACCGGCGCAGTGCCTGGTGCTGCCAGGCGAACGCAACACCCTCCCGGACCTCGCGCAGCACGCGCTGCCGCTCACCGGCCGGCGGCCGGGAGTTCACCCGGATCGTCGCCAGCGCGCCCAGCACCGCCAGGTAGGTAATCGCGTTGATCGCAAAGCACCATCCCGGGCCGCTGCGCGGCCCAAGCCGGCCGATGATCAGCCCGGCGACCGCGGGGCCAAGGATCCGCGACCCGTTGAACATCGCCGAGTTCAGCGCTATGGCGTTCAGTAGGTCTTCCCGCCCAACCAGGTGCGGAATCAGCGACTGCCTGGCAGGCATGTCAATCGCCGAGGCAATCCCGCCGATCGCGCTCAGCACCAGGATCTGCCAGACCTCGATCCGGCCCGCGAGCGTCAAGACCGCCAGGGCCATCGAGATCGCCATGAACGTTCCCTGGCTGGCCAGAAGCATGTAGCGTTTCTCGGACCGGTCTGCGATGACCCCGCCGACCAGGGCAAGGAGCATGGTGGGGATGGTGTTCACCATCATCACCGTCCCCAGCATCAGCGGCGATCCGGTGAGGTCGTAGACGAGCCAGGACAGGGCCGTGGTTTGGCCCCAGGATCCGGTGAGGGAGACCAAGCCCCCCCACCAGAACCGCCGGTAGTTCGGGTAACGGAGCGCGCTGAAAGTGGACGCGGCCCCGATACCGGCGAGGGTCATTTGCCTCCGGCCTCGGTGGAATCGGGCTGGTGCCGCCTCGCGTCGAGGAACGCTTCGACGTCGCGGCGGTAGAGGCGATACATCTTACCCAACCTGACGGCCGGCAGCAGGCCCTCGCGGATGTACTTGTAGAGCGTGATCCTGTGAACCTGGAGGTATTCCGCCGCCTGCTCGACCGTCAGGATCTCCTGGTCCAGCAGCGGCATGCGATGACGCACCGTTCCAGCACCCCCTACATCTGAACGAACTTGAGCCACTGGGCCGCCGCCTCTCGCGCGCGGTCGGCCCTGAGCCGGTAGTACTTGAGGTTGTCGCGCTCGACCACCTGTACCAGATGGGCCGCGCGCAGCATTGCCATGTGGTGCAGGGCGGTCACGTGCGACACGCCCAGCGCCTTTGCCAGTTCTTGAAGGTACATCTCGCGGCCGGCCAACAGCCGCAGGATCCGGAGGCGCGTGTCGTCGCCCAGAGCCTTGTAGAGCCGCAGCAGCTCGGGAGGCACGCCCCCTGATGGAGCGGACTCAATGGGGTAGATGAACACGCGGATGCCGTGGTAGGCGGTGATCAGGTTGTACGGCCGGAAGAAGTACGTGGGCGCCAGCACCACCCCGGCGAACGAGGCACCGGGCTCCAGGACGAAGCCGCCGGTCGCCTGCTCTACCAGTTCGGTGCCACTGGAGACCGTTGCCCGGCGCGCGAGCGTGGTCGCGGCCTGCTCAAGCAGGGGTACGACCCGCTCCTCCTCGTGCGCGTAGACCCTAGCGTATCCCTCGCGAAGCAGCCGTACCAGTCGGGACTTTGCCTCAGACGGCGAGAGCGTCATCAGACGGCGCAGCGAGTCCACGTCGGCCTCCGAGTGGGTGGCCGCAAGAAACGCCTCGACCGCGTCCCGCGATCCGCCGATCGCAGCGCGCAGGAGTGGCAGTTCCTGACGATCGGGCAACGCCCCGGCCAGCATCAACTCGAGCAGAGCTTCCGCCGGGGTGGACTGGATCCGCTTGATGAACGCGCGCACCGACAGCCCGGGGGTGTGCTCGAGCACGCCCACCAGGCCGAGCGTCGGCCCAAATCTGGGGAAGAACAGGGCGAGGTCAGCCCGCCGGTCGTCCCCCAGGGCGTCGCGCGCGCGCTCGACCCAGTCGGATGAGACCTCGAACCCCCGGCCCTCCTCGCTGCGCTCCAGCAGGTAGAGGCAGGCCAGGAAGTCATAGGCGGGAGAGGGATCTACGCGCACGCGCAGTTCGTGGCGAGGCGCGGTCAGGTCAATGACCTTCAAGCCAGCCCACCCCTATGTAGATGGTTATCTACATATGAGTAAACCACGCCTTACCAGCGCGCGCAAGCGGCAGGGGAGGGCTATCAGGTGGGCGCTAGGGTATCTCCAGGTCGAACAACGGCGGATACTGTTGTGACCCGAACACGTCCGTTTCGCCGGGGTCGCCGCTGGGGCGATCGCGCCGCAGCGTGAACTTGACCGCCGGGGCGGACTCGATCCAGACGAAGTGGGTCACCGCGTCGGGCGGTACCCGGTACAGCCCGGCAACGGCCTCGCGGGTCAACACGCCGCTTGCCAGCGCCCGGTCGTAGGCCGGCCTGTCCGAGAAGATGATGTCGAACGTGACGTGGTCAACGCCCGCGTTCTTGCTGCGAATTGTTGTGGCCAGGTCAAAAAGCCGTGGCATCGTTGCCTCCTCAAACCTTGATGGTCCGGTCTTGATCACCCGATCTGGACGATCTTCATGGGGAATATCTCGCAGGGATCCTCCAGCGGCAGCAGGTGGTTGATCGTCCACGAGCAGGCCGGGCGCCCCAGCAGGACCTCGTCCACGGGGAGCGCGGCGGTGCCCGCCGTGCCGCGCAGACCTGGGAACCTGGCAAAGAAGAAGTTGCGCTGAGCCAGGGCCGCGATCGTCAGTGCCTCGTCGTCGGTGGGCGCCACCGCCTCGATCATGACGGCGACCTCATGGCCGGTGATCTCCGGGCGGGGCTCGCGGCCGCCCAGCACGCCGTCGCGGCCGTAGACGCGCACGAACAGTTCGTAGCGCCCTGGGCCTGCTGGTCCGTGGCGCTCCTCCACCTTGGTCCGGGCCCACTGCTCCATCTGGCCGATCAACCGCATCGCATGGGGATCGCGCAGCGCGGCAAATGCGAAGGCCCGGGCGCCGACCCGCCCGGCCCCCTCGAGCTTGACCGCGTAGGCCGGCGCAGGGATCCACCGCGCGCCCTCCACCCGCGTGCGGCGGCCGTCCATCGCCTCGTACCGGCAGAGCTGCAGGTCGAGCGCGCCCCCGGGGACCGCGTGGGTGTAGGGATCCTCCCGTTCGTACATGCTGTGGCTGATCACCGACGCTGGCGTGCAGCGCTGTCCCGGATGCATCGGCTCAAACTCGACTGCCTGGTGGGTGATCGTGCCGAGAACTGTCTCCTTGACCATGAAGGGCTCGGCGCACAACGAGGCGCACTCCAGCACCTTGCCCAGGTGGAACGCCAGCGCGCGCGGAAACCCGGCCCGCAGCGGCAGGGCGGCAAAGATGGCATCGTCGCAGGACCGGCCGCAGACGACGACCTCTGCACCGGTCTCGAGCGCGCGCACGATTGGCTCACTCCCCATCATGGCTACTATATGGTCGGTACGCTCGACTACCTCGGCGGTCAGGGCAGGGCGGCCGCCCAGCCCAGGCATGGCGGTCCGGCGTAGGCGCTCCAGCAGCGCATCCCTGGACACCTCCGCGTAGACCGCCGCCAGGCGAAACGGGGCCAACCGCCGTTCGCGCGCTATCTCGTCAAGCAGCCGCACGAACAGGTCCACCCCGCGGTTGGTTCCGGTGTCGGAAGCCGAACCGATGATCATGGGCACTCCCTGCGCACGGGCGGCAGTCAGCATCAGATCGAGGTCATAGCGCTGCCACTCCACAGGGCTGTGCTGAGCATCGGAGCCAAGGGGATAGGGGCCTATGTCGCAGCTCCCGGAGTCGGCGACGAAGGCGTTCGGCAGTCGGGCCGCGCCCGCGTGGAAGCTTCCGCTCTCTATCGGCGTAAAGCCGAGGTGTCCCGTCGGTGAGAGCAACGTCATACGGTCCATGGTTTCCTCCTTCATCTCGTACGCCGGCTTGCGGCGGTTACAAGCATTGCGAACAGGCCCAACCAGCGTCCCTCGTGCTGAATCAGGGCTTCAGGGTGAAACTGCACCCCCACGATGAACGGATCGTCGCTGGGCGCTTCCACGGCTTCGATCACGCCGTCGTCGGCCCAGGCCACGGCTACCAGCCCGGTTCCGGGCTCGCCGACGGCCTGGAGGTGTAGCGAGTCGACCATGGCCAGGTCCTCGCCGACCACGGATGAGAGGTGCGAGTGCGGGGCAATCCGGATCCGGTGCGCCGGATGCTCTGGCGATTCCGTCTGACGGTGCCTGAGCGCTCCCGGCCAGTCCAGCGCCAGGTTGCGCACCAGCGTCCCTCCCAGGGCTTCGTTGACCATCTGCATCCCGCGACAGATGCCCAGCACCGGCACGCCCTGCTCGGCCGCGGCCAGGACCAGGGCGTGCTCGAACCAGTAACGCTCGGGGTCCGTCTCCTCGAGGGTCGGCCTGGGATGCTGCGCGAAGTAGCCGGCGGGCAGGGGTCGGCCTCCCGCAAGAAGCAACCCGTCGAGCCTTGCGACGAGATCCCGGGCCGTGGCCCGATCTCCATCCACGGGCAGGAGCACGGGAAAGCCCTGGGCGCGCGAGACCGCCGCGGCGTACAGCTCGTCGCCCACGGAGCCACGGTTGGCGTGTCCGAACGCCGAGGGCATCGGAATCCCGATGAACGGCCGGCCCATCGCCTCACTCCATCCCCAGCCGCGGGTCCAGCACGTCCCGCAGCCCTTCTCCGACGAGGTTCACCGCCAGCACCAGCGCGACTATTGCCAGCCCTGGAAAGGTGGAAACCCACCAGGCGGTTAGCATAACCTCACGGCCGTCCGCCACCATCGAACCCCAGGCCGGCAGGCGCGGCGGCAACCCCATGCCCAGGAACGACAGCGACGCCTCGAGCACGATGAAGTGCCCCATGCGCAGCGTGCCGAGTACTACGCTTGTGTGGATCATGTTGGGAAGGATGTGCCGGCCAAGGATTCGGGTGCTGGACGCTCCCAGCGCCCGGGCGGCATCCACGTACTCGCGGGTGCCCTGGCTGAGGGTGTCGCCGCGCGCCACCCGGTAGAACTCCACCCATCCCTTGAAGGCCAGCGCCATCACGAGATTCCAGAAGCCTGGTCCCAGCGCCGCCATGACGCCGATGGCGAAGATCAGGTGAGGAAAGGCCATGAGCAGCTCGGCGAACCGCGAGACGAGACCGTCCGTCGGCCCACGGAAGAACCCGGCGGCCAGGCCCAGCACCAGACCCGGAATCAGCGACATCACCGTGGCCGTCACACCGACGAGCAGCGAGACCCGGCTGCCGTGGATGATCCGTGACCACACGTCGCGGCCCAGACCGTCGGTGCCCAGCCAGTGGGCGGGCGCGCCGCCCGGCATCCAGGAAGGTGGGGCCAGCCGGTTTTCCAGACGCGAAGCGCCCGGGTCGAACGGCGCGATGTGCGGTGCGAACACCGCCAGGAGCGCAATTGCAGCCACGACCACCGCCCCGGTGACGGCCGAAGGATGGCGCGCCAGTCGGGTCAGGGTGAGCCAGATGCCGCGGCGTCGGGGCCTTGGAGGTGAAACCGCTCTGGC
>JBKJJG010000294.1:0-1591 GCA_046598155.1 bacterium
GGCGCTGGCAGCCACAAGGCGCGGCGTTAACCCGCGCGACGACGCGGCCCTTACCGCCCTGGCCGCTTCGCTCGCCATCGAGTTCCATCCCGCTGCGGAAGGCGACCGTCCCGCTGCGGAAGGCGACCGCGTTCTGTCCGACGGCGAGGACGTCACCGAGGCGATCCGCGCCCCGGAGGTCAGCACCGCGGCCTCGATTGTCAGCGCCGTCCCCGGAGTGCGCGCCGCGTTGGTTGCGCGGCAGCAGGCCCTCGGGGCCGCAGGTGGAATCGTGATGGAGGGCCGGGACATCGGCACGGTCGTTTTCCCTAACGCCGAGGTCAAGGTGTTCCTCGAGGCCAGTCTGGAGGCCAGGACCCGGCGGCGGCACGACGAACTGAGGGCAAGAGGGGTGGAGGTGGACATGGACGAGGTCCGGCGCCAGGAAGCCGAGCGGGACGCGCGCGATGAAACGCGGGCACACTCGCCGCTACGGCCGGCCGATGACGCCGTGATTCTCGACACCACCCTTTTGATCTCAGAGCAGGTGGTTGATGCGATCGTACAACTCGTCAGGGAGCGCACGGATGTGGTATAGCTTCTGGAAGCTCCTCTTCGCCTTCTACTTCAGCCTGCAATTCCGGCTGCGGGTGGAGGGCCGCGAGAACGAACCGGCAGAGGGCCCAGTCCTGGCCGTCTGCAACCACGTCAGCGCCGCGGACCCGCCGCTCGCCGGGGTGGCGCTCCGGCGCAGGGCCCGCTACATGGCCAAGCACGAGCTGCTGCAGATGCCCGTGCTCGGCTGGCTGCTGCGCACGGTGGGCACCTTCCCCGTCAGGAGGGGTCAGGCGGACAGGCGCTCGATCCGCACCGCGCTGGATGCCCTGGCCCGCGGCGAACTCGTCCTGATGTTCCCCGAAGGCACGCGCAGCGCCGACGGACGGTTGATGCAGGCCGAGCCGGGTGCAGCGCTCCTGGCCCTGCGCGCCGGCGCCCCGGTGCTGCCGATGGCCGTGATCGGCACGCAGCACGCCATGCCCAAGGGCACGCGGTTGCCCCGCCGGCACTCGGTCGTCGTACGGTTTGGGCCGCCCATCGCGGTCCCGCGGCACGACGGCCGCCTCACGAGAGAGGACCTGGAGACCTGGGGCCAGCGCTTCATGGACGGGATCGCCGCGCTTCTGCCGTCCGACCAGAAGCCGTCTTCAGGGGCAGGTAGGTGAAGCGTGGAGGTCTTCCTCCCAGCGCACCACCGTTACCTTGAGCGGGGTTCCGTAGAGCGGCGAGGTCCCACCATAGGTGATGTCCACCTCGGAGCGGATCACGCGGGTTTGCAGGACTGTGAAGGTGGCGTCGGGGTTGTAGCGGCGGATCTCTCCGGTGGACAGGATGCACCAGCGGCGGGCGGCGACGTTGCTGGTGCAGTCGTCCAGGGTGGGGAGCAGGCACCGCCGCGTGGTAACGAACCAGGTGCGCTGGTCCGGCGTGGCAGGATAGTTGGTGTACGGAACCGCCGCGGCCGTCTTGTCTGCTTTGAGCAGGTAGATCTGCTGCTCAAGGCCTGCCTGGGCCAGGTACTGGGCCTCGGCGTCCCACCGGGTGAGCCGGCCCA
>JBKJJG010000025.1:0-2018 GCA_046598155.1 bacterium
GGGGCCGGCGTCATCGGGCAGCTCACGGGCCCAACCCCTGCGGTGGACGCGGGTGAGGCGCTGCGAACGCTGGCCCTGAAGGGAGTGCTGCTGTTCCTGATGGCGTACGTCGGATCAGCCGTGGCTGGACGCGGCATCGGCCTGTACTCTGCCTCCAGGGCTGCCCATGAGCAGTAACGCGTTTCCCCAGCCAGGCGGCGGGGGGGCGCCGCGCGCCATAGACCTGCGCAGCGATACCGTGACCCATCCCACCGAGGCGATGAGGGAGGCAATGGCGCGCGCCGAGGTTGGCGACGACGTCTACCGCGAAGTCCCGACGAACAACGCGCTGGAGGCGCTGGCCGCCGAGCGCACCGGCATGGCCGCGGCCATCTTCGTTCCCAGCGGGACCATGGCCAACGTGCTGGCGGTCATGGCCCATACCCAGAAGGGCGACGAGGTGATCGCGGACTCAGAGGCCCACATCCTGCACTACGAGGGCGGGGCGCTTGCCACCCTAGGTGGAACCATGCCCCGCGCCCTGGTGACGGATTGGGGGTGTATCAGCGGCGCGCAGTTCGAAGCCGCGCTGCGGCCGCCGAACGTGCACTACCCCCCCACGCGGCTGGTCTGCCTGGAGAACACCCACAATCGTCACGGCGGCGTGGTGGTCACGCTGGGGCAGATCGAGGAACTGGCCGCCTCCGCCCACAGGCACGGCATACCCGTGCACATGGATGGGGCGCGGCTGTTCAACGCCGCCGTGGCGCTGGGCGTGCCGGCTGCGGTGCTGGCGGCGCCGGTTGACTCGGTGGCGTTCTGCCTTTCCAAGGCGCTCTCTGCCCCGGTGGGGTCGCTGCTCTGCGGCGAATCCGGGTTCGTGGACCGCGCCAGGCGGTTCCGCAAGATGCTCGGGGGTGGGATGCGGCAGGCCGGGGTGCTGGCCGCAGCCGGGATCGTGGCCCTGGAGCAGATGGTGGACCGTCTCGCCGACGACCACCGGATTGCGCGCATGCTGGCCGAGGCGCTTGCCGTCATCCCCGGGCTTGAGATCGATCTGGCCCGCGTGCAGACCAACATCGTTCGCATTGATCTCGACGGGCGCGATGCAGGCGCGGTCACGGAACGTCTGCTCGTTCACGGCGTACTTGTCGGTGCGTTCGGTCCGCGCCGGATTCGGCTCGTGACAAACCGGCATATCGTGCCCGATGACGTGCCGGTCGTGGTCCAGGCGTTCCAGGCGGTGCTGGCCGGCTAGAACCTCTTGAACATCCCGATGCCGAAGGTCGGCTGGGCGAACACGCCCTGTGCCCGCAGGGTAATGCCGTAATCCGGCCGGAGGTAATAGCGGGCGTATAGGTTCAAGCTGATGTTGTTGATGTTGTAGAGGTCCACGGCATAGGAGGTGCTGGGCGACGCGCGGTAGTCCAGGCCGACGCCCAGGTGTGAGTCAATCAGGCCGTAGCGGAACAACGTTCGCTCGTCCAGCTTGCTGCCCACCTGCAATCCGATGCGGTTCGCCCCCCCGACCTCCCGCCAGGTGAACAGGTAGGTGCGCGGAGCGTCCGGTAGGAGCGCGAAGCTCACATCGTGCCCCATGCGCGTCCCGTCGTGCCAAAATGCGTACTCGAGCCGGTAGGCGTGGCGAAGGTCCGGGAGTTCCAGCCGTTCGGGCAAGACCCGCCCGACCCGCTCGACCACGCGGTCGGCGCGGCCGATCACCGCGCGGGCCTCGCCCAACGCCAGCCGGGCGTCGGTGACTGCGCCCCGGGCCTCGGCCAGCGAGGAGCGCACGGCGCGGACCTCCTGCTCGTTCACCACGCCTGAGAGATCGCTCACCATCTTCTCAATTCCCTGGGCCGCCTTCTGGATCGAGGATGCGGCTGCCCGAACCTGCTCTGCGGTGCGCCCGTCCGCGGCCACCTGCTTGACCAGCGTGCGGACTTCTCCGGCGGCTCCTGCCAGCTCCGCAGCCATGCCGCGCAACTGCCTGCCGATCTCCGGGATATCGCCGGCCACCGTGCGGTCGAGCGTCCGGG
>JBKJJG010000094.1:0-7710 GCA_046598155.1 bacterium
GTGCGCCACGGCCCTGGCGTCCCGCAGCAAGGGTGCGGCCACCTCGGCCAGTGCGCGCGCCGCCTCCGTCTGGTCGCCGGCAAACAGCCGGAGATCGCGGCGCGCGAGCAGGAGGGCGCCGAACGGCGCGCCATGCACGGCGAGCGGCATCAGAACGGCAGACCGCGCAGCGTCTTCGCCGAAGACGGCGGCCCAGCTTGCGTCTCTGCTCGCGTCCGCCACCGTCTGGGTCAGACCGGACCGGAGCACGGCGCTGAGCACACCCGTCGCCGGGAGAAACTCGCCCGCGAGCCGGGCCTCGCCGCCGGCGCCAATGCCGGTCTCCACGACCGGGCGGCCGTCGCCATCGAGCATCACCACAAGGCCCCAGCTCGCATCGGCCAGGCGCAGCGAGCGCTCAAGGAGCTGGCGGGCACGGCCAGCCAGGTCCAGCGGTGCCATTGACGTGGTCGCCGCGCGCAACTCGGCCGCCGTGTTCGCCTGTCGGGTCAGCGCCTCGACGCCGTGCAGGACCGACGCAGCGCCTTCAGCCCGGCGTTCCTCGATCATCCCGATCAGAACCCCGACCAGGACCAGGAGCATCGCACGCGGGAGCGAACCGGCGGCCGTCCCGCTCTGCGCGCCCGCGGCGATGGCATAGGCGGTCGCGGCCACCCAGCCGCTGATCACGCCGGCCACGATGCCGCGGCCTGCCGTCGTCCAGAGCAAGATCGGCACGTACAGAAAGTAGAAGAAGCTGGTCTTCCCCCCGGTCTCGAACACGATGAAGGATACGATGAGCAGCTCCAGCGCGATCCCGGAGTAGCGTGCGAGGGGAAACCCGCCGACCCGAACGGGCGCCACGACGCTTGGCAGGCCCGCGGCGACCAGCAGCGCAAGCAGCACCGCCACGATGAGCGGTGACGTGATTGTGGTCCCGGCCGGCGCGCCGATGAAGATCATGGAGAAGCCGAACAGCGCGGTCAGCCCCCGCACGTAGAGAGGCCACCACTCCACCCCGGCGTCACGCCTCATCCCGCACCCCAGTCAAGCGCACGAAGCACTCGTTGAGCACACTCTGTATGCCCGCGAAGCCGGCCTGTCAGACCTGCGGCCGGATCGGCACCACGCCCCTGCGGGCGAGCGCGCGGAGCACCCACCGCTCAATCGCCCTCACGAAGCGGACGCGCAAGGGTTCGTATGGGGACAGCGGCCCGGTCAGGACGGTGGGGACGCCCAGCCGGTTGCCGGCCAGCACGTCCGTGAAGAGCTGGTCGCCCACCATTGCCGTCCGCTCGGGCGACGTCCCCAGGATGCGCAGCGCCCGGCGCAGCTTGTCGGCGCTGGGCTTCGACCGCCCCCGCGCCGCCGGAAGATCAAGGACCACGGTGGCGGCGCGCAGCCGCCGCGAGAGGGTGTTGGACACGAGGCAGACAGGGATGCCGGACTGCCGGAGGTCCTCCAGCCAGGCGACAACCTCCTCTGGCGGCTCGATCTTGCCCCAAGCCACCAGTGTGTTGTCGAGGTCGAGCATGAGAGCCTCGATCCCCCAGGTCCGCAGCCGCGAGGGCGTAAGTTCGAACACGGCGGTAACGAAGTACCTGGGCGCGAGCAGACGCAGCAGGCGGCTCATCTCCGGTAGCGCCTGACCGCGTCCAGATGCTCACGCAGCGTGCGGCTGAAGTGGTGGGAGCCGTCGGGCTTGAGGACATAGTAAAGGAACGGTGTCTCTGCCGGCGCCGCGGCGGCGGCAACGGCTGCCAGGCCCGGGTTGGCGATCGGTCCGGGCGGCAGACCGGGATTCCGGTAGGTGTTGTATGGCGAATCCACCCCAAGGTCCGAAAACGAGAGCTCGGCCTTGTGCCGCCCCAGCGCGTAGAGCACGGTAGCGTCTATCTCGAGGCGCATGCCCAGGCGCAACCTGTTGTAGATCACACCCGCGATCACCGCGCGCTCCTCGGGAACCCGGGCCTCGCGCTCGATCATGGAAGCCACCGTCACGAGCTGGTGCAGGGTCAACCCGCGCGCGCGGGCCGCTTCGCGCAGATCGGCGCCGATCACGGCGTCAAACCGGGCCAGGAGCCGCGCGATGATCGCGGCCTCGCCGAGCCCGCGCGGCAGTAGGTAGGTGTCGGGAAAGAGATATCCTTCCGAGCGCATGGCCAGATCCAGGAACCGGCCGCGATCTGCCAGCTCGGCCTCTGCCAGGGCGTCGGCGATCTGAACCGCGGTGTACCCTTCGGGGATGATGAGCCGGTGGAGAATCGCTTCGCCCCGCGCCAGGATTCCTGTGATCTGCCAGACGCTTTGTGCCGGGCTGAGCGCGTACTCGCCGTGGCGGAGCCGACCGTCCACTCGCTGGATCCTTGCCGCGACGACCACGGCGCGCGCGCTGCGCACGATGCGGGCCTCGGCCAGGCGGCGGCCGATCTGCCAGGCGGTCTCCCCTGGCATCACTACCACCGTACGCGGTCGGTCCGATCCTCCCAGCGGCCGCATCTCAACCCAGAGGAGCACCGCCGCACCCGCGCCCAGAAACGCGGCGCCGGCGATCGCGATGCCCACCAACAACACCGCGCGCCGGAGCCAGATGCGGCGCAAACCGCCCGTACCGATCATCGCAGGCCGCGGGGCAGCCTACTCATCCTCCTCGGCCTCATCGTCCGTCCGGTCCCCGTTGGCCTGAACCTCGCCGGCCAGATCGTCGAGAACCTCCAGGTCATCGCGATCCTCGCCGCCGTCCTCGAGGATGATCTCCCCGTACCCGGCTGTCTCCTCAAGCGCGGCCACCACGCGGCCAAGTTCATCGTCGTCCTCAATCGGCACAAGATGGTCGGAGCTCTCCATCCTGAAGATGACCGCGGCCGCATCCTCCTCGTCCTCGGGGAGCAAAACGGCGTAGCGACGGCGCTCAACTTCCACGATGTCCACGACGTTGAACCGGTGCTCGAGCCCGTCTTCGTCCTGCAGCGTGACCACGTCCAGTTCTTCAATCACAAGGCACCTCCAAGCCCACCGATCCCCACCATCCGCGGCCCCCTCTTCCCCAGATCGGCCAGTTACGGAGGGAGCATAACACCTTCATCCGAACCGGGCAACGGCCCGCGGCGGCGGTCCAAGTAGGGCTGCAGGATCAACGCGGCCGCCACCGCGTCGCGCTGCCTGCGCCGCTGACGGCCGCTGGCGCCTGCCTCGCGCATGGCACGGTCTGCGCCGGCGGTGGAGAAGCGCTCGTCCACCTCAACCACCGGGACCCGAAGCGCCGCGCGCAGGCGCAGGGCAAAGCGCGCGGCCGATTCTGCCTGAGGACCCACGGCCCCGCCCGCGGTCAGGGGTCTTCCTACGACCACCTCGCCGACCCGGTAGGTCTCCACCAGTTTCCGGAGGTAGGCCAGGTCGCCCGACCACCCGGTACGCTCGCGGACTTCGAGCGGCAGGGCGATGCGGCCCATGGGATCGCTGATGGCAATCCCGAGCCGTCGCTCGCCCGGGTCTATCGCCAGAACCCGCGGCCCGTCAGGATGTCGCACCCAGGCGCCTCACCTCGTCCGCGGCGGATGCCAGGGCCTCGTCGAGCCGCTCCACGTCGCGGCCGGCTGCCTGCGCCAGCTCCGCCTTCCCGCCTCCGGTGCCGCCCATGCGCCCGGCGATCGCGCGCGCCAGAACGTCTGCGCGCAGGCCGCGCCCGGCTAGGTCCGGGGTCACCATCACGACCAGGTTGGCCCGATCGCCGGAGGCGCCAGCCAGCACGTAGACGCCGCTGCCCAGGCGGTCGCGCAAACGGTCGCCTGCCGCGCGCAGGACATCGTGACCGGCGCCCTCGTCCAGGCGGGCGGTCACCACCCGCACGCCACCGGCATCGGCCACCTCGTGGCGCACCTCGCCCCCGTCCCCTGTGGGGCGTTGTCTCTCGTCACGCTCAAGGGCTCGCACCTGCTCGCTCAAACGGCGCACGCGTTCGAGCACCTCCGCGGGCGTGGCGCGTACAACCGCCCCTATCTCCGTGAGGAGCTGCTCGTGGTCGCGCGCGCGTTCGTACGCGCGCCACCCGGTCACGGCCTCGATCCGGCGGATGCCCGCCGCCACGCCGCTCTCGGCCGTAATGGTGAACGGCCCCACCTCCCCGGTGTTGGCCAGGTGGGTTCCCCCGCAGAGTTCGCGACTGTATCCCTTCACCGACACAACGCGGACGAGCTCGCCGTACTTCTCACCGAAGAGGGCCTTTGCCCCAAGTTCGCGCGCGCGGTCAAGCGACATCGCGGCCGCGCGCACGGGCTGCGCAGCCATCACCATCTCGTTCACCCGGCGCTCCACCCGCGCGCGCTCCTGTGGCGTCAGGGCCGCCGCGTGGGTGAAATCGAACCGCAGGCGGTCGGGCGCCACCAGCGATCCTGCCTGCCGCGCGTGCTCCCCCAGCACCTCCTGGAGCGCCTGGTGCAGCAGGTGGGTCGCGGTGTGGTTGCGCCTTATCGCGTCCCGCCTATCCCTGTCAACGCCGGCCCGCACGTGCATCCCTTCACGGACGCGGCCCGAGGCCACGCGCCCGGCGTGGCCGGTAATGGCGGGAGTCAGGCGTCGCGCATCGCTGATCTCGACGCGCAGCCCGCGCGCGCTCACGATGCCCGCATCGCCCACCTGGCCCCCGGCCTCGGCGTAGAACGGCGTGCGGTCCAGCACGAGGACGACCTCGTCATCGGCGCCGGCCTCGGCAACGCGCACCCCGTCTCGAATCACCGCCAGCACCCTCGCCGGCGAGTCGTAACGAGTGTAACCGACGAACCCGGTAGCCGGAAGATCGTCCAGCGCGCCGGACTCCACGCCCACCGCGCCCCTTCCCGGCAGCCCCCCTGCACCCTCGCGGCTCCTGCGGCGCTGCTCTTCCATTTCCTGCTGGAAACCCGCCTCGTCAACGCAAAGGCCCGCTTCTCCCGCCAGATCCCGCGTCATTTCCACGGGGAATCCAAAGGTATCGTACAGCCGGAACGCGTCAGGACCACAGATCACGCGCCCGCCCCGCGCGCGTGTTGCCTCCACAACCTCGGCCAGCCGCTCCAGGCCTGCCGAGAGCGTCTGGGCGAAGCGGGCCTCCTCGGCCGCAAGGATCTTGAGAATGAACTCGCGCCGCGCGATCAACTCAGGATAGTCCGGCCCCAGGTGCTCGATCACGGCGTCGGCCACCTCGCCCATGAACGGCCCCTCGAAGCCGATGCGCCGACCGAACCTGATGGCGCGGCGCAGGATCATGCGCAGCACGTAGGCGCGGCCCTCGTTGCCCGGCATCACGCCGTCGGCGACCAGGAACGTCGCGGCCCGGCCGTGGTCGGCAATCACCCGGTACGCGACGATCGACTCCTGACGCTGGTCATCGGTGTGCCCGAGCAGGGCCTGCACCCGCCCCAGTATCGGCGCGAACAGATCGGTGTCGTAGTTGGTGGCCGCCTGCTGCGCCACGGCGGCGATGCGTTCGATCCCCATTCCGGTGTCCACGCCCGGCCTGGGCAGCGGCGTGCGCGTGCCGTCCGCCGCCTGGTTGTACTGCATGAACACCAGGTTCCAGATCTCCAGCCACCGCTGGCAGTCGTTGTCCAGGGCCACGCTGCAGTCCACACGGCCGCAGGTGCAACGCTGCGGGCCCCAGTCGTAGTGCAGCTCCGCGGTGGGACCGCACGGGCCAATCTCGCCCATGGACCAGAAGTTGGTCTTCTCGCCCATGCGCATGATCCGGTCTTCGGGCACGCCCACGGCTCTCCAGTGATCCAACGCCTCGTTGTCACCGTCCAGCACCGTGGCCACCAGCCGGTCGGGCGCGATGCCCATCTCCCCCGTGATGAACTCCCAGGCGTAGGCGATCGCCTCGCGCTTGAAGTAGTCGCCGAAGCTGAAGTTGCCGGCCATGAAGAACAGCGTGTGATGGCGCGGGCTCGGACCCACCTGCTCCAGGTCGTTGTGCTTGCCGCTCACGCGCAAGCAGCGCTGGATGGTGGCCGCGCGCGCGTACGAGCGCTGCTCCAACCCCAGGAAGACATCCTTGAACTGGACCATCCCGGCATTGGTGAACAGCAGCGTAGGGTCGCCCGCGGGCACGAGCGATGCGCTGGCAACCACAGTGTGGCCGCGGTCCTGGAAGAAGCGCAGGAAGCGGCGGGCAACGGCCATCCCACCCGTGCCGTGCTCGGTTGCAGTTTCCATAGGCGTCCCGTGAGGAGCTAGCCGAGCCGTCCGCGCAGCCTGGGATCCGACAGGTCCCGGAGACCGTCGCCCAGCAGGTTCAGGCCCAGCACCGTGACGAGGATAGCAAACCCAGGGAAGATGGTGATCCAGGGCGCGGTCTGCATGAACATACGGCCGGAAGTTATGACCCCTCCCCAGCTCGGTATGTACGGGGGCAAGCCCACGCCCAGGAAGCTCAGGGCCGCCTCGGCCAGGATGGACTGCGCGAAGATGAAGGTGCCCTGCACGATCACCGGCGGCAGGCAGTTGGGCAGTATGTGGCGAGACAGGATGCGTGAGTCGCGGGCGCCCATGGCCTGGGCCGCCTGTACGTAGTCCAGCTCGCGGACCACAAGCGTGATGCTGCGCACCACGCGCGCGACGTTGGGTGTGTAAACCACCGACAGCGCTATGATGACGTTCGAGAGCCGGGCCCCCAGCGCGGCCATCAGCGCGATGGCCAGCAGCGTGGAGGGAAACGCCATCAGGCCGTCCATGATCCTCATGATAAACCGGTCCAGCCGGTCGGAGTACCCCGCGGTCAAACCGAGGGTGATTCCCACTCCCGCGGCGCAGACCACCACGAAGAGGCCGACCACCAACGATATCCGCGCCCCGTAGATCACGCGGCTCAGGATGTCGCGTCCCATGTTGTCGGTGCCAAAGGGATGCGCGATGCCGGGGCCCTGAAGCCGCCGGGGCACCTCAATCTCCTGGGGATCGTAGGGCGCGAACACCGGGGCCAGCACGGCGATCACCAGAACGGCCAGCACTATGCACCCGCCGATGAGCGTGGACCTGCTCCGCCGCAGCGCGCGCAAGCCCACCGTCCACAAGCCCGCCGGCGGCCGGGATAGGGCCGGATACGCGTTGATGGAAGTCGCCCGTCCGCTCATGGAAACCTCACGCGTACTTGATCCGCGGATCGAGGTAGACGTAGAGCACGTCAATCAATAAGTTTACCATCACGTAGGTCGAGGCCACGAAGATCAGGACCCCCTGGACGACGGGGTAGTCGCGCCTCATCACCGACGAGATCACCAGACGACCCACGCCGGGCAGGGCGAAAACCGTCTCGGTCACGATGGCGCCGGCGAGGAGGCCGCCCAACGCCAGACCGACCACCGTCAGGGTGGGGATCATGGCATTGCGGAGCGCGTGATGATAGATCACGACTCGCTCCTGGTTCCCCTTGGCGTGGGCGGTTCGGATGTAGTCCTGCCCGAGCACCTCCAGCATGCTCGAACGCGTCATGCGCGCGATCAACGCCGAGGCGCTGATGCCCAGGGTGACGGCGGGCAACACCAGCGATCGGATGGCGCCGGCGACCGACTGGCCGAGCGGCACGTAGCCCGCCACCGGGAACATCCCGAGATAGACCGAAAAGAACAGGATCAGGTTGAGGCCCATCCAGAAGGTGGGCACCGATACCCCAAGAAGCGCGACGCCCATCGCGGCCTGGTCCACCCAGGTGTTGCGCCGCACCGCCGCTATGACGCCAGCCGGAATCCCAATCACCGT
>JBKJJG010000230.1:0-9876 GCA_046598155.1 bacterium
CTGCGCCTGGACGTCGAGATTCAAGTTGCACGGGGTGACCTCGTTCCACGTGCTGGCCACCCCGACGATGGGGCGACGCAGGTCGTCGTCCCCCAGCCCTGTGGCCCGCAGCATCGCCCTGTGCGGGGCACGATGGATGCCTTCCGTAATCTCACGACTGCGGTGCTTGGAGTTCATGGCAGCGGGGTTGTCCACGTTCAGTCTCCTTCTCAAACCGCAACGCGGCGTGTTGGCCCCATGATAGGCGGCGGGTCCGGGCGAATCAACAGGAGGGCGCGCGCTATGGTAGCATTATGGGGTGACCCGCGACTCCTCGCTGACACCGATGATGCGCCAGTACCAGGAGCTAAAAGCCCAACACCCGGGCGCACTGCTCATGTTCCGGCTGGGCGACTTCTACGAGCTGTTCTTCGATGATGCACGGGTAGCGGCGCGGGAGCTCGAGATAGTGCTGACCTCCCGCGAGGTGGGAAAGGGACAGCGCGCGCCCATGTGCGGCGTGCCCCACCACGCGGTGGCCGGCCACCTGGCACGGCTGGTGGACCGTGGATACCGCGTGGCGATCTGTGACCAGGTCGAGGACCCGCGCAAGGCGCGCGGGCTGGTGCGCCGGGAGGTGACCCGTGTGGTCACGCCGGGCACGGTCATGGACGCCGCGCTGCTGCCAGCGCGCGAGCACCGCTACCTGGCAGCCGTGGCCGGAGGGGGCGGCGCCTGGGGTGTGGCCGCGGTAGACCTCTCGACTGGGGACTTCCTGGCAACCCAGATTGAGGGTCCCGACGCCGAACGCCGGCTGGCCGACGAGCTCGCGCGCCTGGACCCGCGCGAGATCACGGTGCCCGCGGGTGAGGTTCCCGCTGGAGAAGACCAGGCCGCAGGGGGCCGGTGGACGCAACTGGAGGCCTGGCGCTTCGAGCCGGGTGTCGCCCGGCGCGCGCTGCTCGACCACTTCGGCGTGGCGTCATTGGACGGTTTCGGATGCGAGGGGTTGGCCCTCGCCACGGCCGCCGCGGGCGCCCTGGTGCAGTACCTCCAGCAGACGCAGCAGAGCCCGCTGGCGCACCTGCGCGGTCTCCGCGTGTACGGCACCGAGTCGGTCCTCGAGATCGACGAGATCACGCGCCGAAACCTCGAGCTGCTGCGCAACCGCGGCAACGGCAGCGCGCGCCACACCCTCATCGGCGTACTGGACGAAACCACGACCGCGATGGGCGGGCGGCTGCTCAGGGAGTGGCTGCTGCGACCGCTCGTGGAGGTGGAAGCCATCGTGGCCAGGCACAGCGCGGTGGACGCCGCGCTGGGGGACCGCGGGCGGAGGGAAGCCGTACGCGGAACGCTGCGCGCGCTGCCTGACCTGGCGCGTCTCGTAGGCCGGATCGGCCACGGGTCGGCCACCGCGCGCGACCTGTGCGCCCTGCGCGAGGGGCTTGAGCGGCTGCCCGAGCTGCGCGAGGAGGTCGGGCAGTTGCCTGACGCGCGCTTCGCCGACCTCGCAGGCGCGATGGATCCGCACGGCGACGTCGCCGCCCACATCGCCCGCGCACTGGTGGACGATCCTCCCACGGGCCTCCGCGATGGAGGGATGATCCGGCCGGGGTACGACCCCACGCTTGACCATTTTCGAGAGGCCGCCTCCGGCGGCAAGGCCTGGATAGCCGGGCTAGAGGCCTCCGAGCGTGAGCGTACCGGCATTCGCTATCTGCGGGTGGGTTTCAACAAGATCTTCGGGTACTACATCGAGGTATCCAACGCCAACCAGCACCTGGTGCCCGCGGACTACATCCGCAAGCAGACCCTCACCGGCGCCGAGCGCTACATTACGCCTGAGATGAAGGAGCGCGAAGCCGCCATCCTGGGCGCTGAGGAACGCATCGCCGCACTGGAGTTCGAACTGTTCTCGGCGCTGCGCGACGCGGTGGCCGCCCGCGCGTCTTCCCTGCTGGAGGTGGCGCGCGCGCTGGCCGAGGCCGACGTGCTGCTGGCCCTGGCCGAAGCCGCGGAGAGGGGAGGCTACGTCAGGCCGGAGATGGCCGCCGAGCCGGTGCTTGAGATCCGCGAAGGCAGGCATCCGGTGGTGGAGCGCCTGCTCGAAGGCGAGCGGTTCGTGCCCAACGATCTGAGATTGGACGTGCGCGACCGCGCGCTGCTGATCGTCACGGGTCCCAACATGGCGGGCAAGAGCACGCTGCTGCGCCAGGCAGCGCTGATAACCATCATGGCGCAGATGGGCTCGTTCGTGCCCGCTGCCTGGGCGCGCGTGGGCGTTACCGACCGGATCTTCACGCGGGTAGGGGCCACGGACGAGATCGCCTCGGGCCGGAGCACCTTCCTGGTGGAGATGCAGGAGGTATCCCGCATACTGCACGGCGCCACCAGGCGCAGCCTGGTCCTCCTGGACGAGGTCGGACGCGGGACGAGCACCTACGACGGGATGAGCCTGGCCTGGGCTGTGGTCGAGTACCTGCACGACCGCATCGGCGCACGAACGCTCTTTGCAACGCACTTCCACGAACTTACAGAACTGGCGGAGATGCTGCCCTGCGTCCACAACGTTGCCATGCAGGTGCAGGAGCAGGGAGAGCAGATCGTGTTCCTTCACACGGTGGCCGACGGACGGGCGGACCGGTCATACGGCATCCACGTGGCGCGGCTGGCGGGCATTCCAGGGGAGGTGATCGCGCAGGCCGGCCGCATCCTCCAGCAGCTCGAGGCTGCCGCAGCTCGGCCTGGCGAGGCCGACGCCGAACCCGTGCCCTCCCGGGCGCGCAGGCCCAGACAGATGCCGCTGGCGCTCGAACTCGCGTCTCCCATTGAAGAGGAGCTGCTGGGCATGGCCATCGAAACGATGACCCCGCTGGAAGCCCTGCGGGTCCTCGCGGATCTGCGCGAACGCGCGCGCGGACGGCGGGCCAGCGCCCCAGATCGCCGGGACCGGCGGCTGCAGTGACGCGGATCCACGTACTGGAACGGTCGGTCGCCGAGCGCATAGCCGCCGGCGAGGTGATCGAGCGTCCGGCCTCGGTGGTCAAGGAACTGGTGGAGAACAGCCTGGATGCCGGCGCACGCACGATCACCGTTGAGGCAGAGGGCGCGGGCCTCCGTGTGATCCGGGTGACCGACGACGGCGAAGGGATCCCACCGGACCAGGTCGGTCTTGCCTTTGAGCGTTTCGCCACCAGCAAGATCGCCCGTGTCGAGGACCTGGAGCGGGTGACGAGCTACGGCTTCAGGGGTGAGGCCCTGCCCAGCATCGCGGCGGTCGCCCGGGTGACGCTCACGACCCGCACGCAGGACGCTACCAGCGCGGTGCGGGTCACGGTGGCCGGCGGCGAGCCCCAGGCCGCCGGCGCCCACGGCGCCCCCCCTGGGACGATGGTTGAGGTGATCTCGCTTTTCTACAACACCCCCGCGCGCCTGAAGTTCCTGAGATCCCCATCCCGCGAGCAGGCGCTGCTCGCCGAGGCGCTGCAGCACGCGGCGATGGCGCACCCTGAGGTCGCCTTTCGGCTGGTGGCAGACGGCCGGGAGGCCGGGAGGTGGCCCCGGACAGAACCGGTTCAACGCGTGGCTGAGCTGTTAGGAGCAGGGGGCTCCCAGGAACTGGTCCAGGTGCGGGGCGCGGTGCCTGCGGGCTCCTTCCACGGCTGGCTCGGGCGCCCGGAGCACGGTCGGCCCAACCGCACTGGCCAGCACGTCTTCGTCAACCACCGTCCCGTTCAGAGCGCCCTGCTACGAAGGGCCGTAGAGCAGGGCTACGCGCAACTGATGCCCGTGGGCCGGTTCCCGGCCTTCGCGCTCTTCGTGGAGGTGGATCCAGCCGCGCTCGACGTCAACGTACACCCCCGCAAAATGGAGGTGCGGTTCGGGGAGGAGTCGCGCTTGTTCGGCGCCGTGGCCCACGGCATCCGGGAAGCGCTGCTCTCGAGCCCACTCATCAGGCACGCGGCCGGCCCCGCGGTCCTGAGAGCACCTGCCGCGGGTGAGTCACTCGCGCTCCTGCCAGGGGCAGGGGAGGCCGCGGCGCGCGAGGCCGGACCGATCTACGGATCGGCCGTCCCCCAGCGCCTGCCCGTGCTCCGCCCGGTCGGCCAGTTGCTCAACACCTACGTACTGGCCGAGGGACATGACGGTCTCTACCTTGTTGACCAGCATGCCGCGCACGAGCGCGTCCTCTACGAACGTCTCATCGCAGCCCGCCGCCGGGGAAGCCTGACCAGCCAGGGCCTGGCGGTTCCTCTGACCGTGGAGCTAACGCCGGCGCAGATGGCGCTGTTGGTCGGTCAGGGCGACCGTCTTGCGCAGATGGGGTTCGAGGTTGAACCGTTTGGCTCCAGTACGGCGATCCTGCGCGCGGTGCCAGCGGCGATCCCAGACGCCACGAGCGCGGACCTCCTGCTGCGCGCGCTAGGGAGTCTTCAGGATGATGGGGAGGGGGAGGACCCCCTGGAGCGGATCGCCATCGCGACCGCCTGCCACACCGCGATACGCGCCGGAGACCGGCTGAGTCCTGAGGCGATCTCTGCACTGCTGGCCGACCTGAACGCGGCCGAGGATCCGTTCACCTGCTTCCACGGCCGCCCCACGATCATTGCCCTTTCCCGCGAACAGATCGAACGATGGTTTCTGAGAGGATAGCCGCCTCCGACCGCCTCGCGGTGCTGTGCGGACCCACCGCGGTGGGCAAAACCGCGGTGGCCGTTGCGCTGGCTGAGCGCATGGGAGCCGAGATAGTCGCGGCCGACTCCCGCACGGTCTACCGCGGCGCGGACATCGGCACGGCCAAGCCGACCCCGGACGAGCGCCGTCGCGTGCGGCACCACCTGCTCGATGTGGCCGATCCAGGGGAGGCGTTCACCCTGGCCGACTACCAGCGGCTGGCGTGGCAGGCGCTGGCGGATATCCGCGCGCAGGGCCGGTTGCCCCTGCTGGTAGGCGGGACAGGCTTGTACATCCGGGCAGTTGTGGACGGCTTTTCCCTTCCGCCCGTACCCCCGGACCACGCGCTGCGCGCCGCGCTGGAGGCAGACGAGCAGGACCACGGCCCCGGGCACCTCCATGCGCGTCTTGCCGTCCTCGATCCGGCTGCGGCGGCCCGCATCCACCCGCACAACCTGCGCCGCGTGATCCGCGCGATGGAGGTGGTTTTAAGAACCGGGCGTCCCATCTCAACGCAGCAGCGGCAGGGCGGCGACGGTGCCGTGGCGGGTACCGTGGCGATGGTGGGGCTCACGATGGAGCGGACGCAACTCTACCGGCGCGTTGACGCGCGCGTCGAGGCGCAGATGGCCTCCGGGCTCGAGGAAGAAACCCGGCGCCTGCTAGACCGAGGCATCCCTTTGACTGCCCCGATCATGCAGGCGCTTGGATACAAGGAGATAGCCGGATGGTTGACGGACGCCTGCGATGCCGCCGATGCCGTCCGGCGCCTGAAGCGCAACACCCGTCGCTACGCCAAGCGGCAGCTCACCTGGTTCAGGCGCGACGCAAGGATCCATTGGGTGGACGCGACCGATCTAGCGCAGGAAAGCGTGGTCGAGCGAGTGCATGCTATCATGAACTCGACGCTGTTCATCCACAGGGAGGCGTGATGCAGTCACAGCGACTTCGCAGAATTGGCGCGTACCTGTTTGCCGACCTCGATCGCAAGCAAGCCGAACTGGAAGCCAAAGGAGTGGACGTGATCAACCTTGGCGTGGGCGACCCTGACCTGCCGACGCCGCCCCACATCGTCCGCGCGCTCGAGGAAGGCGCCCGGGACCCGCGCACCCACCGGTACCCGCCCTATCGCGGCACGGCGCAGTTCCTGCGGGCGGCCGCCGAATGGGTGATGAAGCGGTTCGGCGTAAGGGTGGATCCAGAGCGTGAGGTGTTGGCGCTCATTGGCTCGAAGGAGGGACTGGCGCACCTGCCCTGGGCCGTGTTGAATCCCGCTGAGGTCGCGCTGGTGCCAGACCCAGGGTACCCGGTCTACCGCTCCTCAACGATCATGGCCGAGGGGGAGCCGGTGGCGATGCCGCTGGAGGCCGATCGCGGCTTCCTGCCGGATTTCGACCGCATTCCCCAGGAGGTTCTTGGGCGCGCGCGGCTGGTCTTCCTCAACTACCCTAACAACCCCACCGGAGCCACCGCTGATCTGGAGTTCTTCGCGCGCGCGGTTGAGTTCGCACGACGCCACAGGATGCTGCTCGTGCACGATAACTCCTATTGCGAGATCGCCTACGACGGCTACCGACCCCCGAGCATCCTGGAGGTGGACGGCGCCCGGGAGGTGGCGATAGAGCTGCACTCGCTTTCCAAGGCGTTCAACATGACCGGATGGCGGGTTGGGTTCGCGGTGGGGAACGCCGAGGCGGTGGACGCGTTGGGCACGCTGAAGACCAACGTGGATTCCGGGGTCTTCCGAGCGGTGCAGCACGCCGCGGTGGCCGCGCTCACCGGTCCACAGGAGGTCATCGCGCCCACGCTCGCGACCTACCAGGCCCGCCGGGACCGGCTTGTTTCAGCCCTGAGTTCGGTTGGGTGGTCCCCGCCGGTGCCGAGGGCGACGCTCTACATCTGGATGCCGGTGCCTGGCGGCGCCTCATCGGTGGCCTTCGCCGCCGAGGTCCTGGAACGCACCGGCGTGGTCATCACGCCTGGGATCGGCTACGGGGCCTGCGGTGAAGGATACGTACGCCTCTCGCTCACCACCCCGGACGCGCGGCTCGACGAGGCGCTGGACCGCATCCGGAGGGCCTATGGGTAGGCTCGGAACCATCTGGGGACTGCCCCGTACCGTAACGCCCACCCACCGCCGGATGCTGGAGGCCCTCGAGAGGCGGAAGGCGCCGACGAACCGTATTGCCGGCGCAGACCTCATCGAGATCCTCGCCCACCTCGCCCATGCGCTGCGGCGCGAGGTGGGCGTGCTCCTCGACCGGAACGGAACGGTCGCGCACGTGATCGTGAGCCGCCGCTGGCAGCCCATTGCCGACGAGATGGAACAGCGGGCAGGGGGACGCGGCCTCATGCTGCGATACGTCGAGGCCCATCCCCATGCCGATGGCCGACCTGACGACGGCGACGGCCAGGTGCTTCAACTCCTCGATCTTGATCTGGTGGTCACCGTGGGAACCAGCCGCGGTCGTCCCACCGCGTTCTGGCTGCTGGAGCAGGCGCCGGCAGGCTCTGCCAGAGACGGCGCCCGGACGGTCGTGGAAGGGCCGTACGAGCTGGAGATGCTCGACGAGCTGGACCTGCAGCCGCTGACGCGGATGGCCGACGCCGCCAGGCGGCGGGCGGGTGCGCGGCCCACGGCCGCGGGCCGGCCGGAGCGCGCGGTGCTGGTTGCCATGGACCGCTCCGGCGACGCGGCGCCGTCGCTGGATGAGCTTTCCAGCCTGGCCAAGACGGCCGGGGCGGACCCGGTCGCCACCGTGATCCAGCGCCGCACCCGTCCCGACCCTGCGCGCTACCTGGGAAAGGGCAAGGTAGACGAGGTCCTGCGCACCACCGAAGCATTTACCGCGGATCTCGTGCTGGTTGACGACGAACTCACGCCGGTGCAGCAGCGCGTGCTGGAGGGCGACCTTGGCGTCAAGGTGCTGGACCGGACCGCGCTCGTGCTCGACATCTTCGCGCGCCGGGCCCGGAGCCGGGAGGGGCGGCTGCAGGTCGAACTCGCCCAGCTCAACTACATGCTGCCCCGTCTTACCGGCCGCGGAGTGTTGCTCTCGCGGTTGGGAGGCGGGATCGGCACGCGCGGGCCTGGCGAGACGAAGCTGGAGGTTGACCGCAGGCGCATCCGTGCCAGAATCACAGAACTGCAACGCGAGATCAACGCCGTCCAGCAACACCGAGGCCGGCAGCGGCGGCCGCGCCAGGACGCCGGTCTGCCCCAGGTCGCGCTGGTGGGTTACACGAACACGGGCAAGTCCACGCTGCTCAACGCGCTGACCGGCGCCGGGGTGTTCGTGGAGGATAAGCTGTTCGCCACGCTGGACCCAACGGTACGGCGCTTGGTGCTGCCCGACCGGCGCCCGATCGTGCTGGCAGACACGGTCGGGTTCATCCGGCGGCTGCCCACGCAGCTCATTGCGGCGTTTCGCGGCACGCTCGAGGAGGTTGTGCACGCCGACCTGCTGCTCCATGTGGCCGATGCCAGCCATCCCGACTGGCCGCAGCAGGTGCGCGTGGTGACAGAGGTGCTGGCCTCGCTGGGAGCGGGCAGCCACCCCACACTCCTTGTCTTCAACAAGACCGACTTGCTGACAGCAGAGCAGGTGCGGTGGTTGATCGTGGAACACCCGGATGCAGTGGCCGTGTCAGCGGCACGGGGCGACGGGCTGCCCGAGCTGCTGGGGGCAATCGGGCGCCGGCTGCCCGAACCGTGGGTGCGGCTCCGCCTGCAGGTGCCATACAGTGACGCCAGGCTCATGGCGCAGATCCACGATCAGGGCAGGGTGCTGGCTGAGCGGTATGGGGAGGAGGGGGCCTGGATCGAAGCCGAGGTCCCTGGACCGCTCGCGGTGCAGCTCAGGGCGCTCAAGATCCCGGAGCGGGAGCGGCGGACCCGGGCAAAGGGATCAGCTTAGGCGGCGAAGCACCGCAACTGCCTTGCCTTCAACGACAACCTCATCGGCGTAGGTCGGCTCCATGGCTGCGTTGGCCGGTTGCAGCCGGATGCGGCCGCGCTCGCGGAAGAACTGCTTGACAGTCGCCTCATCGCCCAGTCGCGCCACCACGATGTCACCATTGGAGGCAGTCTGCTGGCGCCGCACGACCAGCAGGTCGCCGTCCAGAATGCCTGCCTCGATCATGCTGTCCCCGTGCACCCGCAGCACGAACGCCTCGGCCCCATCCGTCCAGCCGGAAGGCACCGGCACATAGTCCTCGATGTTCGCTTCGGCGAGAATCGGGGTGCCCGCCGCGACGCGTCCAATCAGCGGCAGCGCCACACCCAGGTACTGCCTGCCCGCTCCGGCGGCGCCACGCAGCAGTTCCAGGGCACGCGGCTTGCTTGGATCGCGGCGCAGGCAACCCTTGCGCTCAAGCGCCCTCAGGTGGCTGTGTACGGTCGAGCTGCTGGTGAGCCCCATCGCCTGGCCGATCTCGCGCACCGATGGCGGGTAGCCGCGCGACTCGATGAAGCGCGCCACGAAGGTAAGGATCTCCTGCTGTCGCTGCGTGAGCCCGGACGCCATGGCCGCCACCTGGTGGAACCCTAATGACGTGGAACCCTAATGACAATGATAGCAGACCATGGGGCCGATGCAAACATGCGTTCGGGCCTTTTTTGGCCCTGGGGCGTGTCAGGGTTACTTCGCATAATGTCTCTTATGTCAAGTAAGAGGGGCGCGTAAACGGGGCGTGACGAAACCGGTCACCTCTTCTTCTTTCGGCGGGGCTTCTGCCTTACCGTCCCTCGAATCGCGGCTGGCGCTTTTCCAGAAACGCTGCAAGGCCTTCGACGTGGTCCGCGGTCTGGCCGGCGATCTCCTGGAGCAGCGCCTCGTTCTCGAGCGCGGCCTCGAGCGACCCGCTGAGACCCGCGTTGACCGCGCGCTTGATCAGACCCAGGGCGCGTGTCGGACCATCGGCCAGCCGTCGAGCAAGATGGGCTGCCGATGCGGGCAGATCGTCGTGGGGCACCACCCGGGTCGCGAGACCCAGCCGCAGCGCCTCCACGGCCTCGACAGGCTCGCCGCTGAAGGCGATTTCCAAGGCCCAGGCAAGCCCCACGAGGCGCGGCAGGAGGAATGTGGCCCCCCCGTCAGGGATGAGGCCGATCCGGGAGAAGCTCAGGACGAACGACGCACGATCCGAGGCGATCCGCACATCTGCGGCCAGCGCCAGACTGCACCCGGCGCCGGCCGCGACGCCGTTGACCGCGGCGAT
>JBKJJG010000148.1:0-2878 GCA_046598155.1 bacterium
GTCGTCACGCGTGGTCCCCCCTCTCCTGCGCTTCCATGACATCTGTTTCGAGGGCAAGGCGGTGCAACACCTCCCGGGCGCGCCCCACGTCGTTCTCGTGCACAACGAGTCCGACGACCTGCGCGCCTGAGGCGCGCAGCGTGTGCACCGCAGCGATGGGGATCCCAGCCCTGGTCAGGCCGGACACGATGCGCGGCAGTTCAACGGCGACGCTGCCGACGGCAACGTGCAGCTTGGCCTCGTGCGGACCGGCTCCCAGCATCTCCGTGAAGGTCTCGAACAGATCGCTCTCGGTGATCACGCCGACCAGCCGGCCGTCCTCAACCACCGGCAGCCCCCCGATCTTGTGCCGGCGCATAAGAGCCGCCGCCTGCTCGAGCGTGGCGTCCGGATCAACCGTGACGGGCGCGGTAGCCATCAGGTGTTTGACGAGCACCCCCACCGACAGGCTGGGAGTACGCCGCGGGCCTTCAACCGCTGGAGTGTGCACGCGGACCACGTCGGTCCAGGTGATGATCCCCACCACGGCCTCGCCGTCAACGACCGGCAGGCGCCGAATGTGGTGCCGTCGCATCAGTCCCAGCGCCTCCCAGGCAGGGGCCTCCGGCCCAATCACCAGCGCCGGCGCCGTCATGCGGGTGCGAACGCGCATCATCCCTCCCTCAGGCGACCTGTTCGCCCCGCTGTGCCAATCGGAATCGTCGAACGAGCGCCTCGGGTACGTCACGCCCGATGCGCACCGCCAGGAAGTTCAGCGGCTCCAGGGCCACGTTGGGCTCGTTGGTCCACTCGCGGTGAAACCCAAACCGCTCAAAGAGGGCAAGCAGCCGGTGGGCGTAGATCCCGGCCTCGATGACGGTGTCCTCGATGTCCCAGCACCACACGTAGCCGGTGGCCACGTATATCCGCGACTCGACCTCCATCCGGGCGAAGGCGCGGCGGAACAGCGACTGAGCGATCCCCTGCCCCCTGTGCCCGCGCGCCACCTCGATGCCGATCTCCTGCACGCTGGGATCCCCCAGCCGGCCCCAGGGCTGGTCAATGCTGGCCGGCACGAACAGCAGGTAGCCGACGATGGTGTCGCCGAGGACGGCGACGAACACCTCCCCGCCCAAAACCCGAAGCGCCCTGCCAAGCGTCTCGCGAACGATCTGGGCGCGCCGGGGGCTGTATGCGGAGAAGGCGCCGAGGCCTGGAGCGATCTCGTACTCTGCCAGTGCTGCGCCGCCATCGAGCGCGAGGATTTCGGGGAATGCCCGTACCTGTTCCGCGGCCGGGGCCATGGGTGTTCTCACCGGTGCCAGAATAGCCCGCCCGGGCAGAGCAGGCCATCGGACGGTAACAGTATTTCTGCTTGGGCAGGGCCGGCGCTACCTCGCGTCGTCTAGCACGCGCTCCACTACCGCCCATGCCGCGGCCTCGACCGCCCCCGAGGGCGCCTCGCCCACCGCGAACGACCGGCCCTCAATCCCGTAGATGATAAGCCGCGGCGGCAGCCGGTCCAGCGCCCTGGCCAGCTCTATCGCCTCAGCCACTCCAAACGCGTGGGTTGAGCGGCCGCGGAATCCGGCCGGGAACGGCTGGCTGCGGGCATCGAGACGGAGGATGCTGCCTGGAACCGCGCCGGATAGGACCGCATCAATCAGGATCACGGTCCGTGCACCCTCCCAGAGCGCCACAAGGGCCGTGCCCTCGCCATTCTGCTCGAGCACCGCAATGCGTCCTGGATCCGGAAAGTCCGGGCGGACAAGAAGCGCCTCCCGAATCCGGCGGGCAGCAATCAGGCCGGCCGCGTCGTCGCCCCGCGACGCGTTGCCGATGCCGATGATCAGCGTGGCGGGCGGGCCGGCCCCTGGTGGACTCTCCTCACTCCCGCTCAAGGTCGAGCTTCAAGAAGTGCGTGGCGCACGAGATGCACGGGTCGTAGCTGCGCACAAGCTGCTCGCAGCGCAGCGTGGCCTCCTCGAGCGGCAACCCCAGCACGCCGGGCACGTACTGCCACAGGTCGTCCTCCATCCGCTTGAGGTTCTGCGAGGTGGGCGGGACAATCCTGGCAGCGGCGATCAGGCCCTGGGCGTCTACCGCGTACCGGTGGTAGAGCAGACCGCGCGGCGCCTCGGTGGCGTGGGCTCCCTCCCCGGCCTGCGGAGGCGTGGGGATGGGCGATCTGGAGGGGACGGGCTCCACGTAGGAAGCAATCAACTGGAGCGCCTCCTCATAGGCGTGAACCAGCTCCAGCCCGCGCGCGAGCAGGCTCATGAACGGGTTGCGTAGGGGCAGGGTGAGCGCGATGTCACGCGCCGCCGCCTGCGCCCTCGGCGAGAGCCGGTCAAAGTTCAGGTTCACCCTCGCCAGCGGCCCCACCATGTAGCTTGTCTTGCTGCCCGCGCGCCGCGAGTGAAGCGCGTTGGAGTGCTCGACGTGCTCCTCCAGGAAGTGTTGCTCGTACTCCTCTATCGGGATGTCGAGTCCTCTGGAAGATACGACGCGCCCCTCGTTGTAGGGGTACTCGTCCGGATGCGACAGGGAGACGAACTCGTAGTCAGCGGTGAAGTCCGGGTAGTCCAGCGTTGCCGCCCACCGCACGGCCTCAACCGCACTTTCGAGGGCCCACTCAAGATCCGGAATCAGGGCGGTCAGCTCCGACCGGCGCGGCGCGCGGTAGAAGCCGCCCACGCACGCCGAGACCGGGTGGATCTCGCGCCCGCCGATGACCGTCAACAGGTGGTTGCCGATCTTCTTCATGCGCAGCGCCTGCTCGACCAGCGGCCGGATGGCCGGATCACCGGCCATGCTGATGGCCGACTCGTGTCCGATGAAGTCCGGCGCGTGCAGCATGAAGATGTGCAACACGTGGCTCTCGATGTACTCGCCGCAG
>JBKJJG010000161.1:0-1792 GCA_046598155.1 bacterium
CACGCGCGCGAACATCGCGTGCAACTTCGGCATGCCCTACCCCGAGGGCTACCGCAAGGCGCTGCGGGCCATGCGGCTGGCAGAGAAGTTCGGCTACCCGGTGCTCAGCATCGTGGATACGCCGGCGGCGTTCCCGGGTGACGCCGCGGAAGAGCGCGGGCAGGCCGAGGCCATCGCCCGTAACATCGGGGAGATGACGCGCCTGCGGGTGCCCGTTCTCGTGGTGATAACGGGCGAGGGGGGCAGTGGCGGCGCGCTGGCGATCGCGGTCGGCGACGCGGTGCTAATGTTGGAGCACGCCGTCTACACCGTGATCCCTCCAGAAGGGTGCGCGGCGATCCTCTGGCACGACGCCGGCCGAGCGAGAGAGGCGGCCTCTGCGCTGCGTCTGACCGCGCAGGAGCTTGCCGCCCTGGGCGTCGTAGATGAGATCGTCCCGGAGCCGCGCGGCGGCGCCCACCTTGATCCCCAGGCGGCCATCGCCGCGGTGCGGGAGGCGCTTCGCCCCCGGATGGCGGCGCTGAGCCATCTTCCCGCGGAAGAAGTCGTGCAACGCCGGTACGCGAAATACCGCGCCATAGGGTACTATGAGGAGCAGTCATGAGCGACCGCATTGATTTCGACCAGGTGAGAGAGGTCATCCGCATCGCCGCGGAATCGGACCTCATCGAGCTGGAGGTTGAAAGTCCAACCCTCAAGATCCGCATAAAGAAGGCAGGGGCAGACCCGCTTCCCTCCGCGGCGCCGGCGGCAACTGCTGCCATCGCGGATCCCGGTGCGGACGGTGGGGACCATCTCGAGACGGTCACCGCTCCCATGGTGGGCACCTTCTACCGGGCCAGCTCGCCGGAGGCGCCGCCGTTCGTAAGGGAAGGCGACCTCGTGGACGAAGGCCAGGTAATCTGCGTCATCGAGGCGATGAAGCTGTTCAACGAGATCCAGGCCGAGAAGAGCGGGCGCATCGCTCGCGTGCTGGTTGACACCGCTTCGCCCGTCGAGTACGGCCAGCCCCTGTTCCTCCTCGACACGAGCGCCCGGGCCTAACCGATGTTCCGCAAGCTGCTCGTGGCCAACCGCGGGGAGATCGCCGTCCGCGTGATCCGCGCGTGCCGCGAGATGGGCATCTCCACGGTGGCCGTCTACTCTGAGGCAGACCGGACCTCGCTGCACGTCAAGATGGCCGACGAGGCATTTTGCATCGGCCCGGCCCCCAGCGCAGGGTCGTACCTGAACATACCCAACATCATGAGCACGGCCGAGTTAACGGGGGTGGATGCCGTCCATCCCGGATACGGGTTCCTGGCCGAGAACCCGCGCTTTGCCGAGATTGTGTCGGACTGCAAGATCGCGTTTGTAGGCCCTCCTTCCCGGGCAATTGAGTTGATGGGCGACAAGGCCGCCGCCCGCGAGCACGTGCAGAAGGCAGGCGTGCCTGTTATTCCCGGCACGCACGGGACGGTACCAGGGGTACGCGAGGCGCTGGAAGCTGCCCGGAGTACCGGTTATCCGCTCGTCATCAAGGCGGCGGCCGGGGGAGGTGGGCGCGGGATGCGCATCGCGCAGACCGCGGAAGACCTGCCGGGGGCGCTGCAGTCCGCCCAGCAAGAGGCCGAGGCGGCGTTTGGCGACGGGCGGTTGTACCTTGAGAAGTACCTCCAGGAACCGCGCCACATCGAGGTGCAGGTCCTCGCCGATGCCCACGGCGCGGTGTTGCACCTGGGCATCGGCGAGGACCTGCACCTCGATGTGGCGCGGTTCCTGGAGGTACTTCTCAAGGTACAACCGCCCGTCG
>JBKJJG010000269.1:0-1943 GCA_046598155.1 bacterium
GAGGTCAGGAAGGCCGCGTCATCGTAGCTTGCGAGCAGGTACTCGGCCAACCGTCGCTGGGAGGGCGAGAGGCGCGCGTACGCCGCGTCAATCGCCTCGGGGAGCGGTCGGGCATGCAGCGGTTTCTGCACGCCTTGCGAATTCGGCACGGGATGCAGGAATTCCTTCAGGAGTAACCGGGCGCGCCTGAAGGATGGCCGGCCGCCGTGAAGAAGAGTGCGCCGTTACAGAGTGCGCCGTTGCGCATGACCGTGGGCGGGAGGGCGGAAGGTGGCTGCGCCTGATCAAGGCGATCCCAAGGCGGTGTTGCTCCAGTTCGGGCGGGTGGTCCGCGGGCTATGGCTGGCCGAGGTCGCGCTGGTAGTTGCCGCATGGGCTGCCGTGCCCCTTCTCCTGCCCGGACCGCGGGGGTCAGCCCAGGACGGAGGGCTCTTCGCGCTGATCTTCTACGCGGTAGGACTGACCGAGATCGCATTCGGCCTGTGGATGAAGGGACGCGCCCTCTCGCCGGGCCGGTACTCGGGTGCCCGTTCGAGCGGGGAGATCGTAGCCGGGATCCTCGGGCCATCGCTTCTGGCGGTGGCGATGTCGCTCACGCCAGCGTTTCTCGGCGTGGTCCACTTCGCCATGTTCGCCGACCGCACCGTCCTGAGCGTGCTTTGCGTGCTGAGCCTGATAGGCCTGGCGCTCGCGCGGCCGAACGTAGAGCGGTGGCAGGAGATCCTCAAGGAGGTGTCCGTCAACGAGCGGCGTCCTGACTGAGGACCCGCGGAGGAGGTCGCGATGAAAGCGATCCGGGCAGGCCTTCTGGCCGCGCTGGTACTGCTGGTCCTGGCCTCCGCGCCGGCGACGGCCAAGAGCTTCACCTTCTCGCGCGTCGCCATTGACGCCACGGTGACGCCGGACGGCGGCCTGCGCATCGTCGAGGCCCGCACATACGCTTTCGACGGGCAGTTCAGGTGGGCCACCTATCGGCTGCCTCTTGCGGGTACAACTGGAATCAGTGACGTCAAGGTGGCGGACGAGAAGGGAGCGTACGCCCGATCCAGCAGTGGGCGCCCCGGGACCTTCGAGGGCACGCGCGAGGGAGAGGTGGTGGTCATCCGCTGGGCGTTCGCTGCCCAAGATGAGTCGCGGACGTTCACGATCTCGTATCTCGCGAAGGACGCGGTCACGGTCCATGACGACGTAGCCGAGCTGTACTGGAAGTTCGTCGGCACCGGATGGGACCGACCCAGCTCAGAGGTAAGCGTGAGGGTGCGTCTGCCGGGCAGTCTTCGGTCCGACCGCATCCGCGTCTGGGGGCACGGGCCGCTGCACGGTGAGGCCCGCCCGGTGGACGGCGGCGCAGTGATGACCGTGCGCGGTCTGCCTGCCTCAACCATGGTGGAAGGCCGGATCGTTTTCCCCAAGGAGGTAGTGCCCGGGGCGCGCAACCGCAGGCCTGACGCTGCCCTCCAGCGGATACTGCGAGAGGAGGGCGCATGGGCGGATCAGGCCAACCGCATGCGCCTCGTACAGCGCCTGTTGCTGGTCGGGCTCGGCGCCGTTCCCTTGATCGCAATCGCAGCGTGGTTCTTCTTGTACCTGCGCTTCGGCCGTGAGCCGGAGCCCGGACCGCCCGAGGGCTACTACCGTGAGCTGCCCGCGGACTACACCCCGGCCGAACTCGGGGTGCTCTGGCGGTTCGGATCGGTGCAGCCGGCCGATCTCGTGGCCACGGTTCTGGATCTGGTTCGCCGGGGCCATCTGACCGTTGAGACCGGAGGCGCGAATGAGGCAGCTTCGGGCGGGTCCGCCTCGGGCGATTCCGCCTCGGGCGATTCCGGTTACACCCTCGAGCGCACCGACAAAGCGGAGGGCCTTCTCCCCATCGAGGCCGGCGTGCTGACGCTGTTCTTCGGGCATCCCATGGTACCAGGGAAACGCCTTGCCATCGAGCG
>JBKJJG010000100.1:0-3984 GCA_046598155.1 bacterium
ACATACCCGTCGAGGACGTGGCCGTGGGCGATGTCGTGGTCGTTCGCCCGGGTGAGAAGATCCCGGTGGACGGCACCGTGCTTGAGGGGTTCTCAACGGTGGACGAGTCTATGATCACCGGGGAGTCCATGCCCGTGGAAAAGGCCGCCGGGGCCGAGGTGATAGGCGCGACGCTCAACCGGACCGGAACCTTCCGGTTCCGCGCCACGAAGGTGGGACGCGACACCGCGCTGGCGCAGATCATTCGGCTGGTCGAGGAGGCCCAGGGCACCAAGGCGCCGATCCAGCGCCTGGCTGACAAGGTCGCCGCCTACTTCGTGCCTGTGGTGATCGCGATCGCGCTGGTCACCGCTGGGGTCTGGCTGGCGTTCGGCCCGCGGCCCGCGCTGACCTATGCCCTGCTCAACTTCGTGGCGGTGCTGATTATCGCGTGCCCGTGCGCGCTCGGGCTGGCCACGCCCACGGCGATCATGGTCGGGACTGGGCGGGGCGCCGAGGCCGGGATCCTGATCCGAGGCGGCGAGGCGTTGGAGATCGCGCATCGCATCACCGCGGTGGTCCTCGACAAGACGGGCACGCTCACCCGCGGGACGCCCGCGGTAACCGACGTCCTTCCGGCCGAAGGGTTCGACGAGACAACGCTGCTGCAACTGGTGGGAACGGCCGAGCGCGGGAGCGAGCATCCCATCGGCGAGGCGATCGTTGCCCGCGCGCGCAGCAGCGGAGTCGTCCTTGGCGATGCCTCCGCGTTCGAGGCCGTGCCTGGTCAGGGCATCGAGGCCACGGTCGAGGGGCGGCAGATCCTGGCCGGCAACGCTGCCCTGATGGCCCGCCACGGGATCGCGGCGGACGGCCTGGCCGCGCGCGCCGACGGCCTGGCCGCGGGCGGCAAGACCCCGATGCTGGTGGCGGTAGACGGCCAGGCGGCCGGGGTGATTGGCGTGGCCGATACCCTGAAGCCGCACAGCCGGGAGGTCGTTGCCGCGCTCCATCGGATGGGCCTCCAGGTTGTGATGCTCACCGGTGACAACCGGCGGACCGCAGAGGCAATCGCGCAGCAGGTGGGCGTGGACCGCGTTCTGGCCGAGGTGAAGCCCGACGAGAAGGCCGCCCACGTCGAGGCGCTGCAGCGCGAAGGGCACGTGGTTGCCATGGTAGGAGATGGGATCAACGACGCGCCCGCCCTGGCGCGCGCGGATCTGGGCATCGCCATCGGCGCCGGGACCGATGTGGCCATCGAGTCCGCGGGCATAGTGCTGATCGGCGAGGATCTGCGCGGGGTGCTGTCGGCGATTGCCCTAAGCCGTCGCACGATGCGTACGATCCGGCAGAACCTTTTTTGGGCATTCGCCTACAACGTCGCCCTGATTCCGGTTGCCGCCGGCGTGCTGTATCCTTTTACCGGCATGCTGCTGAGCCCGGTCCTGGCCGCGCTGGCAATGGCCGCTAGTTCGGTAACGGTGGTGAGCAACAGCCTGCGGTTGCGGGGATACCGGCCCGCGGGTACCATCTCTACGGAGGGAGTGGGACTGAAATGATCACGAAGACTTTCGACGTTCCCAAGATCCACTGTGATGGCTGCGTACGCACCGTGACCAAGGCGCTGGCACAACTGCCCGGCGTGGCGAAGGTCGAGGCCAGTGCTGCGACAAAGAAGGTCCTGGTGGAGTTCAATCCGACGGCGCTGGACGAGGCGCGCCTCCGCGAGGCCCTGCAGGCCGCCGGGTATCCCGTCGTCTAGGTAGAGATGGGACCGATGGGCAGCCGGAGGCACCAAGCGGTCCTGCTGGGCAGCCTCGTGATTTTCCTCGGGGTGCTGGTCTTCGTGACCTTGCGCACCAACCGGCCGGCCTCGCTCACCGTCGCGCTGGCACGGGGAGAGACCCCGGTAGCACCCCTGCTCGTGCTCCCGCGCCTGGACGCGGAGGGAAGCCTGGACCTGGGCGCGCTCCGCGGCCGGGTGGTCGTGTTGAACTTCTGGTCATCCTGGTGCATCCCGTGCCGCGAAGAGGCGCCCGCCCTGGAGGCTACCTGGCAGCGGTACAGGGAGCGAGGGGTTATGGTACTTGGCGTGAACGTGCAGGACCTGACGCCAGCAGCCCTGCGGTTCCTGCACGAGACCAAGACCACCTATCCCACGGTCCGCGACAAGGACAACACCGTCTACCGGGCCTACGGGCTCACCGGCGTGCCGGAGACCTTTTTCGTTGACCGCTCTGGTCGCATCGTGCGCAAGTTCCCCGGCGCGGTAACCGATCCCCAGGAGTGGTTCCGGGCCGTCGAGGCGGCGCTGGCACGGCAGCCCTAGCCGCCGTCGGGGCTCTGCCCGCGGCCGGTCCTATGTTATACTCGCTGCGGGACGCGCGCCCGTAGCTCAGGGGACAGAGCGGCTGGCTTCGGACCAGCAGGCCGGGGGTTCGATTCCCTCCGGGCGCTCCAGCTAGTTCTGCCGTGACGCCACGTGTCCTATGCCATATCGGGTGTTGGGTGGATACCGATACCTGCCCGTCCCCACTAGCCTAGGTGTTGGGACGGCTCCCGCCGGGTAGATGCCCCAAGGCCGTCTTCCTATCACCCGCGAAACAGCGCTCATTTGGATCGCCTGGTGCGCGAGGAGGTCGTTGCATGTCGGATAGCACACAGCGACAGATTGTTACCGTTGATGGGAACGAGGCGGCTGCCTCAGCTGCGTATCGCGCCAATGAGGTTGTTGCCATCTACCCCATTACGCCGTCTTCGCCGATGGGGGAGTTCTCGGACGAGTGGTCGGCCCAGGGCAAGCCGAACGTCTGGGGCACGGTGCCCTTGGTAGTCGAGATGCAGTCCGAGGGGGGCGCCGCCGGCGCCGTGCATGGCTCCCTTCAAGCGGGCGCCCTGACCACGACCTTCACCGCGTCCCAAGGGCTGCTCCTGATGATCCCCAACATGTACAAGATCGCCGGCGAGCTGACCGCGTTCGCGATGCACGTCTCCGCCCGGACGCTGGCCACGCACGGGCTCTCGATTTTCGGCGACCACTCCGATGTCATGGCCTGCCGGCAGACCGGCTTCGCCCTGCTGGCATCGAACTCCGTGCAGGAGGCCCACGACTTTGCCCTGGTTGCTCAGGCGGCCACGCTGCGGTCCCGCGTGCCCTTCCTGCACTTCTTTGACGGGTTCCGCACCTCGCACGAGGTCGCCAAGATCGATCAGCTCAGCGACGACGACCTGCGCGCGATGATCCCCGTCGAACTGGTCGAGGCTCACCGCGGCCGCGCCATGACGCCGGACCGTCCGGTGCTGCGTGGAACGGCGCAGAACCCCGATGCCTACTTCCAGGCGCGGGAGGCGACCAACGGATTTTACACTGCCTGCCCCGGGGAGGTGCAGGAGACCATGGACCGGTTCGGGGAGCTCACCGGCCGTCATTACCACCTGTTTGACTATGTCGGCCATCCGGACGCAGAACGGGTTGTGGTCCTGATGGGCTCGGGGGCCGAGACCGTCCACGAGACCGTGGAGTGGCTGCTGGCCCGTGGGGAGAAGGTCGGCGTGCTCAAGGTCCGCCTGTACAGGCCGTTCTCCGTCAGGGCTTTCGTCGCGGCCCTGCCGGCCTCGGTCAGGGCGATCGCCGTCCTGGACCGGACCAAGGAACCCGGAGCACCCGGCGAGCCGCTGTACATGGACGTGGTCTCCGCCCTCCGCGAGGCCCAGGACAGGGGTCTTGCGCGCTTCACCACGCCCCCGACGGTGGTAGGCGGGCGGTACGGCCTGGCGTCCAAGGAGTTCACCCCGGCCATGGTCTGCGCGGTGTTTGGCGAGATGGCCGCGGCCAGCCCCAAGCCCTGCTTCACCGTCGGAATAACAGACGACGTCACGGGTCTGTCGCTGCCATTCGATCGCGACCTGGACACCGAGCCGGACGACGTTTCCAGGGCGGTCTTCTTCGGTCTGGGCGCCGACGGTACCGTGGGCGCCAACAAGAACTCGATCAAGATCATCGGC
>JBKJJG010000302.1:0-1579 GCA_046598155.1 bacterium
GTCGAAGGTGCGATCGAAGCAGGCCACGACGATCTCCACCTCGCGGGGACGATCGGTTAGCACAAACCCCGCCGACTCCAGCTCCGACCGCACCGAGGGTTCCCCGATGACGAAGAGCCGGGCGCCCGGAGCGGTAGCCGACAGGTGTCTGACGAGCACGTAGGATGAGTTGACGACATCGTCGGGCACGGCCGGGACGCCCAGCCGCGTCAGCTTCGCGGCATACTCCTCCCGGCTGCTCAGGGGGTTGTTGGACAGGAAGACAACCGGCCTGCCGGCTGCGCGCAACGCGGCCACGGTGAGCTCTGCTCCCGGCAGCAGTGTCTCTCCCAGGTAGACGGTGCCGTCCAGGTCGAAGGCGTACCCGGCGTACAGACGGTCCGGCCGCCGCGGTACCGCGCGCAACCTACCCGCCGCCCGAGCCGAACAAGCCGCCCATGCGCGCGCCGGTAAGCCGGTAGACCCCGTACAGCGTCGCGGCGCAGAGCAGGATCAGGACAAACCCCAGGGCAGCGGCCTGCCCGATAGTGCCCGAGGTGTAGAAGGTGAAGATGCCCACGGTCATCGTCTCCCACCCGGGCAGGACCAGCAGGATGGTCGCCGCCGCCTCCTGGAGCGCGAACATCAGCGAGAACAGGGCGCCTGCCAGCACCCCGCGCCAGATGAGCGGAAGCGTGATGTCGAAGAACGTTCGCAGCCCTGATGCCCCCACGCTTGCGGCCGACTCCTCCATCGAGCGGTGAAGACCCAGCAGGGACGCGTACGTCGCCCGCACCGTGTACGGCATCCGGCGGACTGCCAGCACGAGCGGCATGATGATCCACATGCGGCTCAGCACGAGGCCTATCACAGGAAGCGGGAAGTGAAACGCTCGGATGTAGGCGATCCCCATCGCAGTCCCGGGCAGGGCCAGGATCAGGATGACGACGGAGTCAATAATCCCCCTCCCCGGCAGGTTGCTGCGCGCCAGCACCCACCCGATGGGAACGCCGAGCGCCAGGATGATCAGCACCGCTATTGCGCTCCAACGCACCGTGTTGATCAGGTAGATGGGCGTGAGGTGCAGCACCTGATCCATGTGCGCCAGCGTGAACCGGGTTGGAAACGGCGTGAGCGACCAGGCCTTCCCAAACGCCGCCAGGGTCACGCCCAGGTACGGCAGGAACGCCACGGTCAGGACGACGACGAAGAACGCCGGCGCCAATACCCTGGCCACGCCCCGCAGGGGACGCCTCTCCACCGCGCGGTAGGAGACGACGGCATACTCTCGCTGCCCCACGATGCGCCGGGCGATCACCAAAAAGACGACCGCCATGGCGGCCATGAGGGCGCCAATAACGATGCCCATCTTGAACAGCCGGTTGTCAATGTACTGCACTATGTTCAGGTAGGCCTGGGACGAAATCAGATCCTGCATCCCGACGACGAGCGGCGTGGCGAAATCCGCAAACGCCAGGATGAAAACCAGCGTGGCGCCCGAGATGAAGCCCGGGGTGACGAGCGGAATCGTGATGTCGCGTATCTTTCGAAGGCCGCGAGAGCCCATCGCCTCGGCGGCCTCCTCGAGCGACGCGTCGAG
>JBKJJG010000219.1:0-3511 GCA_046598155.1 bacterium
GTCTGGATGGCCGGTACCCGACCCGGGTGCCGACCGAGGCCGAAGCAGGGCGCACGGCCCTTGACGAGCTGGCCGCCGTATCTGCCGGGATCACCCAGCCGTGAGTTCCAGCGAGACCCCCCGTGGGCTCACCTACGATGGAGCCGGCGTTGACGTCGAGGCCAAGGCGCGCATGCTGGAAGGCCTGGCGCCGGCGATTACTTCCACCTACACCGACGCCGTGGGTGCCGGACTCGGGGCCTTTGCCGGCGCAGTACGCCTGGCGCCTCCTGGTGTCGGCTTTCTCCTGGCCACCGTGGACGGCGTCGGAACGAAAACGCTCATCGCGCGGCAGATGGGCCGCGACGAGGTCATCGGGTGGGACATCGTTGCCCACTGCGCCAACGACCTCGCGGCCTGCGGGGCCAGGCCCATCGCCTTTCTCGATTACGTTGCCATGGGGCGGTTGGATCCGCCGCTGGTCAGGGTGTTGGTCGAGGCGATGGCGCGCGCCTGCGCACGGCTTGGGGTGCCGCTGATTGGCGGCGAGACCGCGGAGATGCCCGACGTTTACGCCGGCGACGCCTACGAGGTCGTGGGAACCATGATAGGCCAGGCGCCCCCGGACGGCCTCCTGACCGGGGCAGGAACCGTGCCCGGGGACCGGCTGGTCGGGCTGGGCTCAAGCGGGTTGCACACCAACGGCTACACGCTGGCGCGACGGATCCTCGCGACGACGGGCGCCTCGCTGCACGATCGTGTGGAGGGGCTGGGCACCTCCCTGGGCGACGCGCTGCTCGCGCCCCACCGGTGCTATGCGGAGGGTCTGCTGTCCCTCCCAGGGAGCGTTGGGATCCGCGCCGCGGCGCACATCACCGGTGGCGGCCTGGTGGACAACCTGGTGCGAGTGCTGCCCGACGGATGCCGCGCCAGGGTGTCATGGAACTGGCCTGAGCCGCCGATCTTTCGCTGGCTCCAGCAGACGGGAGGGGTCTCCGAAGAGGAGATGGTGAGGGCGTTCAACATGGGGATCGGCATGGTGGTGGTCACCGCGGCCCAGGATGCCGCGCAAACGGTGCGGCACTTCGAGGCCGCCGGCATTCTGGCCCTGCAGATCGGCGAGATCATCGAGGGCCCCAGGGGCGTGGACCTGGCATGACGCGCCTGGCGGTTCTGGCCTCAGGCAGCGGCACCACGCTGCAGGCGCTGCTGGATGCTTTTTCAGGCAAAGGGGATTCGGCCAGCGCCACGGTCGCGGTTGTTATCGTGAACACCCCGGGCGCGCCGGCCCTGGATCGTGGGCGCCGGGCAGGCGTTCCGACCGTGCTTGTGGATCACCGCGGGAGGAGCCAGGAGTCGTTTGAGGATGAACTCGCCCGAGTCATCCGCGAGCACCGGGCCGACCTGATCTGCCTGGCAGGCTTCCTGCGCATCCTGTCTCCTGCGTTCATCGCAGGCCACGCCGGGCGCGTGCTGAACGTACATCCGGCGCTCCTGCCCGCTTTCGGCGGAAAGGGCATGTATGGTGAGCGGGTGCACAAGGAAGTGCTCACGGCGCGCGCAGCGGCAAGCGGGTGCACCATACATCTCGTGGACGAGGTTCCGGACGGAGGGCCAATCTTGGCACAGATCGCGGTACCGGTGCTCGATAAGGACACGCCTGCTGCGTTGGCGGCGCGCGTGCAGGCCGAGGAGCGTGCGCTCTACCCCCAGGTCATCCGGTGGTGGGCGGCTGGGCGCATTGGGGTAGAGGGGAGCAGGGTGCTTCTGAGCCCGCTCCGGACCACTGACCCATGACGCCCATCCGCCGCGCGTTGCTAAGTGTTGCGGACAAAACCGGTCTGATCCCGCTGGCGCAGGCGCTGCACCGTGCCGGGGCGGAACTGGTCTCCACCGGGGGAACGGCCGCGGCGCTGTGCGCTGCTGGGCTGCCGGTGTTGCGGCTGGAGGACGTGACCGGGTTTCCTGAGATGCTGGGCGGTCGCGTCAAGACGCTTCACCCGGCGGTCCACGCCGGGTTGCTGGCCCGCGGCGTACCAGAGGACCTGGCCGAACTTGGGCGGTACGGGATTTCCCCGATTGATCTGGTAGCAGTGACCCTGTATCCCTTCGAGGAAGCCGCTGCGCGGGGGGTCGCCATGCCCGAGGCGGTCGAGGAAGTGGACATCGGCGGCGTGACCCTGCTGCGTGCCGCGGCCAAGAACTGGGCACGCGTTACCGTCCTGAGCGACCCTGCGCAGTACGCTGAGGTGATCGCCGCGCTCAAGGCCGGCACGGGTGTGCCCGAGCACCTGCGGCTCCATCTGGCCGCCGACGCCTTTGCGCGGGTGGCGGCGTATGATGCCGCGATCGCAGCGTACTTCCAGCACGCGGCAGGCCAGATGCCGTTTCCCGCTCGCTTGACACTCACGTTCTCCAAGCGGCGGGATTTGCGCTACGGCGAGAACCCTCACCAGCACGCCGCCATGTACGCTGCCGCGGCCGGGTCATCGGGCGAAACGGCGCCGGGCGCCGGTGCCGGAGAGGTCGCTGTGGGCGCGGTGATCTCGGCCGAGGTGCTCGGAGGCCGGGCGCTGTCCTACAACAACATCGCGGACCTGGAGGCCGCGTGGGCGCTGGTGCGCGACCTGCCGTCCCCGGGCGCGGCAATCATCAAGCACGCAAACCCGTGCGGAGCATCATCGGCGCCCACGGTGATCGACGCTTTCTTGCGCGCGCGCGACGGCGACCCTGTGTCCGCGTTCGGCGGGGTCCTTGCCGTTAACGCCCCGGTGGACCGTGAGGCCGCGGAGGCGATGGCCCAACTGTTCCTCGAGGCGATTGTCGCGCCCTCGTTTGAGCCCGGCGCGGCCGAACTGCTCCTGGCGAGGAAGCACCTGCGACTGCTCGCGACCGGGAACAGGGGGACGAGCTGGCAAGCCGGGCTGGCCTTCAGGAGCATCCAGGGCGGGATGCTCATCCAGTCGGAGGACGCCCTGGGCCTGGACGAGGCCGCGTGGTCCGTGGTTACCTCCCACGCACCGTCGGCTGCTGAGTGGGACGACCTCCGCTTTGCTTGGGCGGTTTGCGCGCACGTCAAGTCCAACGCGATCGTCTTTGCCAGAGGCGGCCAGGTAGTCGGCGTCGGCGCAGGACAGATGAGCCGGGTGGACAGCGTGCGCCTGGCAGCCATGAAGGCCGGCGAACGTGCAGCGGGCGCGGTGGCGGCGTCGGACGCGTTCTTCCCCTTCGCCGACGGTGTCGAGGCCGCTGCGGCTGCCGGCGTGACCGCGGTGATCCAGCCAGGGGGGTCGGCCCGCGACGCCGAGGTGATCGCGGCAGCGGAGCGGTTGGGCCTGGCCATGGTTACGACCGGGGAGCGCCACTTCCGGCACTAGGCACTAGCCATCCTCCACTGCGCCAGGCCCGTTCCGTGACTGCCCCGTTCCCAAGTGGAATACGCTGGTCGCCGGCCCCGTTATGACGTACTGAAATGAACGCAGTTGAGGAGAGGATGGAATGAGAGCTGTTCTGCGGACTGGAGCACTGGTCG
>JBKJJG010000141.1:0-3493 GCA_046598155.1 bacterium
CGTTTGGGAAGAGCCGGGCTCGGCTGCACACCGAGGGCAAGCCCAAGGTCACTTTTGGAGACGTGGCCGGCGTGGAGGAAGCCAAGGAAGAGCTCCAGGAGATCATCGAGTTCCTGAAGTACCCCAAGAAGTTCCAGGCGCTGGGCGCCAAGATCCCCAGGGGCGTGCTGCTGGTGGGCCCGCCGGGCTCGGGCAAGACGCTGCTGGCCAAAGCGATCGCCGGTGAGGCCGAGGTCCCGTTCTTCTCGATCTCCGGCTCGGAGTTCGTCGAGATGTTCGTAGGTGTCGGCGCCAGTCGTGTGAGAGATCTATTCGAGCAGGCCAAGAAGAGCGTGCCGTGCCTGGTCTTCATTGACGAGATAGACGCGGTGGGCCGCCAGCGCGGGGCAGGGCTGGGCGGCGGGCACGACGAGCGCGAACAGACACTCAACCAGCTCCTGGTCGAGATGGACGGGTTTGATCCCAACAGCGGGATCATCGTGCTCGCGGCGACAAACCGGCCCGACATCCTGGACCCGGCGCTGCTGCGCCCTGGACGGTTTGACCGGCGAATCGTGGTGGACAATCCGGACACGAAGGGCCGCCGCGCCATCCTCGAGGTTCACGTCAAGGGCAAGCCCCTCGCCGAGGACGCGGATCTTGGCGTGCTGGCCAAGCGGACACCGGGGTTCTCCGGCGCCGATCTGGCCAACATGGTCAACGAGGCGGCGCTGCTGGCGGCCCGACGCGACAAGAAGAAGATCGGGGCGGCCGAGCTGGAGGAGGCGATAGACCGAGTGATCGCCGGACCTCAGCGCCGGAGCCGCGTCCTGACCCCCAAGGAACGCGAGTTGACGGCCCACCACGAGGCGGGCCATGTGTTGCTCGCCAAGGTGATCCCAGGAGCCGACCCACCGCACAAGGTCACGATTCTGCCGCGCGGCATGGCGCTCGGATATGTGATGTTTGCGCCGCCGGAGGACAAGTACACCTACACGCGCCAGGAGATCCTGGCCCGAATCACCGTGGGGTTAGGCGGGCGCGTCGCGGAGGAGATCGTCTTCAGCGAGGTCACGACCGGCGCACAGAACGACTTCGAGGCGGCGACCGAGCTTGCCCGCAAGATGGTCACGGAGTACGGCATGAGCAACAAGCTGGGCCCGCTCTCCCTGGGCAGGCGGCACGGGCCGGTCTTCCTCGGCCGCGACCTGGTGGAGAGCCGCAACTACAGCGAGGAGATAGCCTACGAGATAGACAAGGAGATTCGCCGGATCATTGACGAATGCTACGAGCGGGCGCGCGCGGCCATCCTGGAACACAGGGACGCGCTGGACCGCATCGCCCAGGCGCTGATCGAGCACGAGATCCTGGAGGCCGAGGATCTTAAGCGACTGTTCGCGGGTGAACCGCTGGTGCGGGCTGAGCCCGAGGCGGGTGCGGCCCCGGAGCCGTGCGTCGAACCCGCTGCCATCGAGGCGCGTTTGAGGCCGGAGGCGCCGGTGCCGCAGTTGCACGCGAAGCCGGAGGCATCTGGATAGGCGCGCATGGTTGAGGTTCCTCCCTACACCGTGGAGGCAGCCGTGGTCGTATCCCCGGCGACGACGGCCCTCGTCGTCGTGGACATGCAGAACGACTTCGTTGCTCCCGGCGGCGCGCTGGTGGTCCCCGATGCCGCCGGCACGGTCCCGGACATTGCGAGGCTGCTGGAGCGTGCCCGCGCAGCAGGCACGCGCGTCTTCTACACCCAGGATACGCACCGCAGCGGCGACCCTGAGTTCGCAATCTGGGGCGACCACGCGGTCGAGGGCACCTGGGGGTGGCAGATCGTTGAGGCCCTGCGGCCCGCGACCGGCGACCGGGTAGTACAGAAGCCGAGCTACGACGGTTTCTTTGGGACCTCGCTGGACCACGAGCTGCGGGCGGCCGGCATCCGGACCCTGGTAGTGTGCGGGACTGTGGCCAACGTCTGCGTCCTACACACCGCCGGGAGCGCGGCGCTGCACGGCTACAAGGTGGTCCTGCCCGTGGACGCGGTGTCGGCGATCGTCCCGTTTGACCTCGAGGCGGCGATCCGCCAGGTCGCGTTTCTCTACCGGGGGACGATTACCACGACCGATGCGCTGACTTGGGGGCCGTGACGCCACGCGCTGCCTGCGCGGCCCCAGAACGCCAGAATGAGAGAGGAGCCCTCGCGATGCGCCGATTCATTGCCGTAGGCCTGGTTGTTCTTGCCCTGGCTGCAACCTCCGCGGCCCAGAGCCCGGCGGTCCGGCTTACCCTCCTGTACACCAGCGAGCACCACGGAAACGTCCTGCCGTTCGACACGCCTACCGCCAAGGGCGTGGGAGGCATGGCGGCCAGGGCCTCGCTGATCGCTCAGGTCAGGGGTGAAGCGCCCAACGTGCTGCTATTGGATTCCGGCGACATCCTGATGGGGACGGCGATGTCGTCGGTGTTCCGCGGCGAGCCGGACATCCTGGCGATGAACCTGATCGGCTACGACGCAATGGCGGCGGGCAACCACGAGTTTGACTACGGGGTCGAGCACTTCCGCCGCCTGGTGGGCCTGGCCAAGTTCCCGATCATCTCCACCTCGCTCCGCGCGCGCGGGCGTGAGCTCACGCCGCTGTTCGTCATCAAGCAGGTGGCCGGCCTGAGGGTACTGATCTTCAGCGCACTCGACGAGGAGTGGGCCGACATCATTCACCCCAATATCTCAGGCGCCCTCGAGTACTTCGATCCTATCGGCAGCGCGCAGGGACTCGTCCGGGGCCTGGGCCGTAGCGTGGACCTGATTATCGCCCTGACCCACATGAGCAATTCGCTGGACCTGGGGCTGGCCCGCGCGGTCCCCCAGATCCACGCCATAATCGGGGGCCACACGGATGGCTTTGACGGCATGCTGACCGCCGCGGGCGGCCGGCCGGTGGACGCGATGGACAACCCGCCGACCGTCTACGTGAAGACGCATCGGCTGGGCGCCACGGTGGGCCGCCTTGACCTGGTGGTGCAGGATGGAAAGGTGCGCCGGGCCGTGGTCCGCAACCTGCCAGTGACCGGCGCGCTGACGCCTGACCCGACGGTCGCGGCCCTGGTCAAGCAGTACGAGGACAGGCTCCAGGCCCGGTTCGCGGGGGTGATCGGACGGGCCGCGATGTTCCTCGACGGCGAGCGGGGAACGGTAAGGGCGCGGGAGACCAACCTGGGCAACATGATCTCCGACGCGGTGCGGGAGTTCGCCCGGACCGATGTGGCGATAATCAACGGCGGGAACATCCGCGGCTCGATCAACGAAGGGCCGATTACCCTGGGCGATGCCTTCCGGGTGCTGGCTTTCGACAACACCATCGTGACCTTCCAGTTGACCGGCGCGCAGATCCGCGAGGCCCTGGAGAACGGCGTCAGCATGGTGGAGCAGGGGGCAGGGCGCTTTCCTCAAGTGGCAGGGATGTCCTACGCGTACTAGCGGGGCCGTCCGTCCGGAGCGCGAATCGTGGACGTGCGGATCGGCGGG
>JBKJJG010000129.1:0-9455 GCA_046598155.1 bacterium
GTTGCTGGTGGTCCGGAAGTGGGGCGAAACCACGGAGAGGTACCCGGCGAGCAGGAAGAGGGCGATGATGGGCCCTCCCTTTAGCAGCAGCCTCGCCACCCAGCCCCCATAGCCGCGCTGCGTCATTAGGCCTCCTCCATGCCTGACCCGGACAGTCCGACCGCGCTGCGCAGCAGATCCTCCTGGGTTGCCTCGCCCCTGGCGTACTCGGCTGCGATCCGGCCGCGGTGCATTACAAGAATCCGGTCGGCCATGGCCAGGACCTCCGGGATCTCGGAAGAGAGCATCAGCAACCCTACCCCCTGCGCGCACAGCCGGCCCATGAGCTGGAACACCTCGGTCTTGGCGCCCACGTCAATCCCGCGCGTGGGCTCGTCAAAGATGAGGACACGCGATTTGCTGGCCAGCCACTTGGCAAGAACCACCTTCTGCTGATTGCCGCCGCTGAGCAACCTGACCGGCCGGGACAGCACCGGTGGTTGTATTCTCAGATCTTCGACCAGACGGGCCCCTATCCGCTGCTCCTCCCGGTGATCAATGATGCCGGCGCGCGTGACGCCATCGAGACTGGCGAGCGTGATGTTGGGAGGCAGACCCATCATCGGCACCAAACCTTCCCGCCGGTCCTCCGTGGTGTAGCCGATGCCGTGCCTGATCGCGTCCTCGGGCGAGGTGATCTCAATCCCTTGGCCGTTGACCAGAACCTCGCCACTCTCCAACCGCGCCAGGCCGAAGAGAGAACGCGCCAGCGTGGTGCGTCCTGCGCCGCGCAGGCCGAATACGCCGAGGATCTCGCCCGAGTGCAGCGTGAAGCTTATGTCGCGGAGCAGATCGCTCGCGCGGAGGTTCCGAACGGTCAGCACCGGCGCGCCGATGGGCACGGACGTTTTGGGAAACCGCTCACGGATGTCGCGCCCGACCATCATCCTCACCACCGTGTCCTCGGTGGCATCCGCAACCGCCACGGTGCCGACCTTTCGGCCGTCACGCAGCACGGTGGCACGGTCCCCGATCTCCCGAATCTCGCCTAACCGGTGCGAGGTGTAGAGAACCGACACGCCCTTGCCCCGCAACCCCCGAAGGAAGCCGAACAGCCGATCGCGGTCCCGATCGGATAGGGCCGAGGTCGGTTCGTCAAGCAGCAATATCTGGACGTCCAGGGCCAGAACCCTGGCAATCTCCGTCAACTGCTGTTCTGCAACGGAGAGGTTGCGCACCCGCACGCGCGGGTCTACCGGCACTCCCAGACTGTCCAGCACGGCCTCGGCCTGGGTCACCATCTCAGGCCAGTTGATCAGCCCTCCGGCGCGGGTCGGCCACCGTCCCAGGAATATGTTCTCCGCCACGGTCAGGCCCGGCACCAGACTGAGCTCCTGGTAAACCATCCCGATCCCGAGTGCCCGGGCGTAGTGGGCATCGGTGATTTCAACCGGCCGCCCGCGCAGCAGGATGCGGCCCGAATCCTTCTGTATCGAGCCGCTCAGGATCTTGAGGAGCGTGGACTTACCGGCGCCGTTCTCGCCCAGCAGCATGTGGATCTCGCCCTCTGCGAGGTCGAGGTCCACCTGGTTCAGGGCGTGGACACCGGGGAAGCGCTTATCAATGCCCTCGAGTCGAAGGATCTCGCCGCCAGACACCTCAGAACCCCTACTGCGCGGTGTACCCGCCGTCTACCGACAGCACGGCCCCGGTCGCGTAGGCAAGCTCGTCGGACGCCAGGCACAGGATGCCGAACGCGATCTCCTCGGGGCGCCCCAGGCGGTCCATGGGCCGGACCGACTCAAGCGCGCGGCGTGCAGCCGCCGGGTCGGGCTGGCGCGCCACGGCTGCCGCAACCAGGGGAGTATCCGAGGTGCCCGGGCAGATGCAGTTGGCGCGGATCTCCGGCGCGCCGTCCACGGCAAGACTCCGGGTGAGACCAATCACGCCTGCCTTGGTGACATTGTAGGCCACCTGCCCCCGGATCCCAACAAGACCGGCCTCAGAGGCCACGTTGACGATCACGCCTCCGCCCCCGCGCCGCATGACCGGGAGACAGTACCTGGCACACAGAAACGGGCCGGTCAGGTTGACCTCCAGCATGCGCTGCCAGTCGGCTTCGGTGGTGGTCTCAGCGTCCCCCTGCCTGTATATGGCAGCGTTGTTCACCAGAATGTCCAGGCGCCCGAAGGCCGCCACCGTCGCCTCGACCAGCAGTCGGACCTCATCCGGCCTGGACACGTCCGCCGCCACGAAGGTTGCCTCGCCGCCCTCGGCGGTGATCTGCGCAACCGTGGCGGCACCCGCGTCCTTGTCCAGGTCAGCCACCACGACCCTGGCGCCCTCGCGCGCAAACAGGAGGGCCGCGGCGCGGCCGATGCCTGCGCCGCCTCCGGTGATCACCGCCACCCTGCCGCGTACTCCCATACCGTCATCCCTCCGTGTCGCCATCTGCAAGCGCATTGTGTTGCGGGCTGGGAGCCTGAGGAGACCCCCAGCCCGCCGTCGTCCTACTTGAACTTGGCCTTGATCGCGGTCCAGTTGATCGGTTCCAGCTTGGGGTTGGGATAGTACTCCCGCGCGTTGCCCTTCCACACGGTGCGGGGACGGACGTCAAAGAGTTGCGGCACGTCGGCCTTCTGGCCCAGGGCGAGCATCACGGCAAACTTGGTGCCGTACCAGCCCCACTCGGGGAAGCCGTGCCAGGTCTCAGCCATCAACCTTCCCTCGGCAATCCGCTCGGTGGACTCCGGGGTCACGTCGTTGGTGAAGACTTTGATCTCGGTGCGCTTGGCGGCCTCAGCCGAGAGCATCGCTCCCAGCCCCATCTCGTTGGAAGCAGCCCAGATGGCCTCGAGACTGCCCTTGGGATTGCGGGTCAGGAAGTCCTCGGCGGCCTTGCGCCCCTTCTCGCGGTTCCAGTCGGCCGGGAGCGTCCCGACCACCTTGACGCCGGGGAACGGACCCACTACCTTGTTGAACCCGTTCAGGCGCGCCGTGGAGAAGAACCCACCCGCGACGCCCTCGATGATCGCCACGCGCGCCTTGATGGCCGCGGTCTTGGGATCCACTCCCTTGTAGAGAGTCTCCCACCACTTGAGGTCCAGATAGGTACCCGGCTTCACGTCCACCTTCTTGCCGGTGCCCAGCACGCCGGGACCGCCGTAGTAGTCGAGAAGCGAGTAGGCAGAGATCATGCCCGCCACGGTGTTGTCAAATCCGATGTAGGAGGCGACGTCCACGCCCTTTATCGGCTCCAGCAGGTTGACGATGATGACCGGGATGCCGGCCGCATTCGCCTTCTTGATGGCAGGGATGACCACCTCGACCTCGATGGGCGAGATGGCGATCACGCTGACCTTGCGCTGGATGAAGTCCTCGATGATGGCCACCTGGTCGGCAAAGGCCACGTGCGTGGCCGGCGACCGGCTGATCACCTGGACGTCTATGCCGGCCTTCTTCGCGTCGGCTGCTCCCTTTTCGAAGAAATCGGTGGCGGTCTTGAAGACACCGGTTATGTCAGGGGGCGTCCAGCCGATCACGACCTTTGGAAGCGGGGGTCCTGCCATTGAGGACAGGCTGAGCGCCAGCACCGCTGCGACGCTCATGGTGACGACGCGCCACGTCAGAACGCGACACTTCATCTATCTCCTCCCCTCCCTATTCAGAAACTTCTCAATGCGGCCGTACGCTACTCGACGCTCTCACCTCCATCCCAACGGGAATGCCTCCCCTAGTGAAACCCCACGGCAGGCAAATGTACGGATGTCTTGTCGTCCATCCGTCATGTCTATTATATCGTTGCCCTTGGGGGACATGTCAACGGCAGGTGGGTGGGTTCTTCCCACCCACCTGCGGAGTGCAACCGGCGGCCTACTTGGGCAGCGGGAAAACCTCCCTGAGCCAGCGATCTAGCAGGCGGCTCCGGACCTCCGCCGACCCGAACCGCGCGAAGTCGTACTTGATCACGTTGAAATCCTGGAAGCGTGGCGACAGTCGGGAAACAGGCGCCCTCGTGTTTGAGGGAATCTGATAGGACTCTCCAACCTCGCTCGCCAGCCGCTGCGCCTCGGGGGTCAGCGACCACTCTATGAACGCGACCCCGTTGGAGCGGTTGGGCGCGCCCTTGATCAGACTGACTCCGCCGATCTCGTACCCGGTGCCGTCGCGCGCCGATCCGTACGTGATGGGGAACCCGCGCAGGATCTGCACGACCGATTCATGGTTGAAGGTCACGCCAATTGCCACCTCGCCCCGCCCGGTCAGCACGCCTGGCGCCGTCCCGGCCCTGGTGTACTCGGCCACGTTCGGATGGATCCGCTTGAGCACTTCGAACGCCTCGCGCTCACCGTACACCTGCACCATGGTCGCCAGCATCGTGTACCCGGTGCCCGAGGTCGTGGGATTTGGGTACGAGACCAGCCCCCTGTAGCGAGGATCGGCCAGATCCTTCCAGGTCTTGGGCTCCGGCAGGTTCTTCTCACGCAACAGCCGTGGATTCAGCGCCCAGCCCAGGATGCCTACATACAGCGGAATGTACTTCCCCGCGACAACCTCGCGCAACTCGGGCCGAAGCTCCTCCCAGTTGCGCGGCCGGAAGAACTCGGTCAACCCCTCCTCGCTGGCCACCCACTGCGGGTCGCCTGTGCCGCCGAACCAGACGTCAAAGATGGGATTAGCCCTCTCGGCCCTCACCCGGGTCAACGCTTCCCCGGCGCTCATCCGCAAGAAGTCGAACGTGATGCCCGTTGCACGCGGGAACTGAGCCTTGAGCTCATTACACCACGCCAAGTCCGGTACGCAGAGAACGGTAACCCGCCCCGGCGCCGGCCCGGCCTGGGCGATGCCCAGCCCCGCTATCGCGAATACCAACCCTGCCAGCCAGAACCGCCTCATCAACCGCACCTCCCCACGGGTCGTCAGCAATCACCATCCTACCATAGGAGATTGTCCCGCTTCTTCAATATCCCACCAACACATCCTTTCCCTTCCCTGCATGAGCCGCTCCTTCGAGGCGACTCCAGTTGTGGCAGGGCCCGGTAGCCCCGCAGCCGACGCAGCCTGGACAGGCTCCTTCCCAGGCTCTTGGCCGCGCCTGGTCAGGAGCGAACCCTTCGGGTATGACCACGGCGGAGAATGCGGCAGACAGGTTCACAAATGGCCACGTTCAGCGTAGAATGGCGCCGTGAGCCGGGAAAGGATCCTCCGACGAGTACTCGGCGGAACTTCCGATGCGAACATCCGGTTTGACGATCTGTGCCACCTCCTCAGTAGCCTCGGCTTTGAGATGCGCGTACGGGGAAGTCATCATGTCTTTCGGAAATCAGGGGTAGAAGAGAAGGTCAATCTCCAGCGCGAGGGAAACAAGGCGAAGCCTTACCAGGTGCGTCAGGTACGCGCCGTGATCCTGAAATACCGGGTTGGGGGCGAAGAGTCGTGAACAAGTACGAAGTCATCATCTACTGGAGCGAAGAAGACCAAGCGTTTGTTGCTGAAGTGCCAGAGCTGCCGGGTTGTGCAGCGCACGGTGCAACTCAGGAGGCCGCACTGGCTAGTGCACAGGAAGCCATTCGCCTTTGGCTCGACACCGCTAGGGAATTCGGCGATCCAATCCCCGAACCGAAAGGGCGACGTCTCATTCTTGCCTAGTGCCACGATCCGTCTGACATTCGTGAGTCCTCCGCAGCAATGCAACGCTGCTCGAAACCGATGCCGTCCACCACGACCTCCTGGTCCACCCAGCGGACGCCCGCGTGGCAGATGAACGCGACGGGCTTGCCGGCGTCGTGCATCGCGCGCACAAAGTTCAGCATGCCAGGATGCCTCCGCATCCTGTCCCGCGCGGGATAGCCGTACTTGCCCTTGTATACCTCGCCTACCCGGGGGGCTGATGACCGAGACCTCGGCACCCGCCTCTCGCAGGCGCAGCGCCGGGTGCCACAGCTCAAGGTCCTTGTAGATCTCCTCGACAAAGACGGCAACCCGCGTGCCATTCAGGTTCATCTCGATCACCTCGCGCCCTCGCGAACTCGTATGCGAAGCGCGCGACGGACCGCTCGAACAGCCGCATCTTCTCCACAGCGCTTTCCCACCACCCGTCGCTTCCAGCACCACGCAAAGACCTCACCCCTTTCTTCTGCCGCGCGCCCGTAGGGGCGGCGTGGTGCGCTAGAGGTGGAGCGCTAGAGGTTCAGGTCTTCCAGATACCGAAGCGACCGGTCCAACCGCTCCTCGGGCCGAACACTGAACACCTCGAACACGCGCAGGTGCTCCGGACGGGCGTGGGATCGCAGGGCCGCGAAGTCCACCTCACCCTCGCCTGGCGGCAAGTGGTCCCGAGTCGAGCGGGCGTCATGCAGGTGGAATCCCAACAGGTGTTCCCCGTAGCGTTCCAGGTACTGCGTGGGGGTCGCCAGGCCGAGGACCTGCTGGGTGTGGGCATGCCCCACGTCGTGCCAGTACCCGACGCCGCGGCCTCCGAACTCCCGAAGTATCTCCGCGAACTCCTCGAAGTTCGGCAGGTCGTTGTACTCGTACCGGGTTTCCGCGGCCAGACGGACCCCTGACCCGGCGGCGTGGGCGGTCAGCGCCTCCAGACTGGCCATGCACCGATCCAGATGGCGCTCCTGCCGGACCTGCCGCGCCGCGAGCCCATGCGCCAGCATGACCTTCCACTCGCCCTCATCCCCTGCCTCCATCGCCTGAACGATGGCCGGCTGCGGAAGCGTGCCTTCCACGGTACCCAGGTGCAGCACGATTGCACGCGCGCCCACGGCCACGGCCATGTCCACGGTCGCCTTGGTGAAGTCAACCGCTGCCCGGCGCCGATTCTCGTCCAGCTCGGCCAGGTCGTCAAGGCGCGCGGCCCCTGGGTAGGGCACCGGACACGGGGCGTGCAGGCTGACTACCGGCGGATAGCCGTCGCCCGCAACCTCCCGCACCTCGGCCGCCAGGTCCATGCCCACCGAGCTGAGCTCCACCCCGCCGAAACCCAGGCGGGCCGGTAGGCTGAGAAGCTCATGGGCCTCCGTGACCCGCCCGATGTGCCACGCCGTTGAAAGCGCAAACCGCGACACGGTTCCGTCCCTCACATCGCGTCGTTGAAGACCGCGGCCACCTGGTCCACGCTCAACTCCAGCGGGTTGTTGTCCATCAGGCGCCGGATCGCGTGCGCCTCCGCCGCCATCTCGGGGATAACGGCCGGATCCACACCATGCCGGGCCAGGCCCATGGGGATCCCGATCTCGTCGCACAGGCGGCGCACCGCCGGCGCCGCCGCGCTGCCGTCCTGCCGCGGACCGTCTCCGGGAGGACCTCCCTGCAGCAGGCCCGCTATCTCCGCGTACTTCGCCTCAACCGCGGGCAGGTTAGCGGCCATGACGCTGGGCAACAGCAGGGCGATGGCCAGGCCGTGAGGGACGTGGTAACGGGCGCCCAGCGGGTAGGCCAGGGCGTGGGTGGCCGAGGTGCCTGCCTGACCGATCGCGGCCCCTGCCAGGAAGCTGCCCAGCAGCATGCCGGCGCGGGCGTCCAGGTTGTCGCCCTTGCGCACCGCGTCGCGGAGGCTCTGACCCGCAAGCAGCGCGGCGTGCCGGCTGTACATCTCGGTGTACCTGTCGGCCCTGCGCGACGTGTAGGACTCGATGGCGTGAGCCAGCACGTCCATGCCGCTCTGGGCAGTGACCGCGGGAGGCAGGGTCACCGTCAGCCGTGGGTCCAGGATCGCGTGGGTGGGAATCAGGTACGGGCTGACCAGCGCCACCTTCTCCCCGCGCTCATCGTCCATGATGAGAGCATTGGGGGTTGCCTCAGAACCGCTCCCTGCTGTCGTAGGAATCAGGATGATCGGCAGACCCGGCCCTGGAATCAACCCAACGCCTATGTAGTCGCGCACGTCACCCGGCCGGCCGGCCAGCGCTGCGCAGACCTTGGCGGCATCCAAAGTGCTGCCGCCCCCAAGGCCGATGACAAGATCGTGCCGGCCCTCACGCGCCACCCCCAGCGCCGCCCTCACGCAGGACAAGGGCAGTTCTGGTTCCACGTCGTCGAAGATTCCAACCGATCCCGCCGGCAACCCGGTGGCAGATATCACCTTCTCCGCCGTCCCGAGCCGCGCCACCGCACGGTCAGACACCAGCAGCGGGCGCCGCGCCCCTGTGCTCGCCACGTACCCCTTCAGCGCCAACAGCGCGCCCGGGCCAACAACGTGCTCGGGCAATCTCCACGCCCGGACCTCGAATCCGTTCAAACGCGTCAACCTCCCAACCCTATGATCTGCCTGCCACGAGAGTTCCCTGCCTTGAACAGGGGCAGTGGGGCACCTCGATTCTCGTCTGTTTCGCTCATCGCGCTGGGCACACCTGCGGTTTGGCCACCACCCGCGGTTTGGCCGCCGGCTGTCCTTTGATCTTTTCCTGTCATTCACAGAAGCTCCAGAGATCGTTCACGGCGTCTTCATAACGGCCCGCTACCCTGGGAGATAGGAAGCTAGGCTCAGAGTCATCATGAGGAGGCAGCAAGACATGAAAAGCACAGGGATCCTGGCAGTCGCTATCGTGCTCCTGGCTGGGGCGATGGCCATTCCAGCCGTAGTGTCTGCTCAAGGCATGTGGGGACCGGGCATGCACTGGGGATATCCCGGACAGACTCGGAGTACCCAGACCGTGACCATTGACAGGGCTGCAACGCTGGCGCGACAGGCGATTGCCCGCTTCGGCAATCCCGACCTCGTCGCGATGGAGATCATGGAGTTCACCAACAACTTCTATGTGGTGGTCGCGGAGAAGAGCACCGGCGTCGGGGCCTTTGAGTTGATCGTAGAGCGCAACGGTTTCGTCCGTCCTGAGCCCGGGCCCAACATGATGTGGAACTTGAAGTACGGCCACATGGGTGGCGGGATGATGGGTGGCGGGATGATGGGCGGTGGCATGATGGGCGGCTGGGGCGTTCCCACGGGGCAGTCACTGACCCGCGATCAGGCCCGGCAGGCCGCGCAGGGGTGGTTGAATCAGGCCTTCCCAGGCGCCAAGGCCGAGGAAGGTATGCCATTCTACGGCTACTTCACCTTCGATTTCGAGCGCGGCGGCAAGGTAGTCGGAATGCTGAGCGTGAACGCCTTCACCGGTCAGGTCTGGTATCACACCTGGCACGGAGCCTTCGTCCGGGAGAAAGAGCTGAAGTAAGACCCTAGGAGGATCCGTCGCCCAGCAGCGCCGCCAACTGCGCCGCGTGTTCCGCGTGCACCACCGCCAGCACCTCGTCCTCGGGCTGCAACACCAGGTCCCCCCGCGGAATGAGCAGCTGCCCCTTCCTGATAACCGCCGCCAGCGAGCACTCCTGGGGCCAGACGATCTCGCGCACCGCCTTACCTGCCGCGGTCGCAGACGGGTGCACGCGCTGCTCCACCAGCGAGTACTGCCCCTTGCGCAGCTTCAATAGCGTCATCATGTCGCCCAGCGACATCTCTTCCTCGATCA
>JBKJJG010000165.1:0-10279 GCA_046598155.1 bacterium
CCCGATCTGCCGCCAGGAAGACATCGAGCCCGGCGCCGCTGCCCAGGTCCACGACCGTCTCCCCTGGTTGCAGCGCGGCGGCTTCGATCGGCGCGCCGCAGCCCAGTGACGTGCCGGCGATCTCATCGGGCACGGCGCGGCCGTCCGCGAAGGTGATCGCCGCGGGGGCGCAGCAAGACGCCCCGGCGCAGGACGCATCGGCGTTGCTGTGTTTCGGCCCATCGCAACACGGCGTTCCGGCCGTTGCGGCGCGGGCGTAGCGTTCTCGCACCGCGTTGCGGATCAGATGCTCGTTCATCTCAACCCTCCCTGGTCTGTTGTGCTCCAGCACCATTACCGTGGATTGAGCGCACGCCCTCCCCACGAACTGCCCGGTTGCGAGCACTGCGGGCCGGACGTTTGCTCTCTCGATCCCCTGGAAGCCGAACCGCTCGAAGTAGGGCTCGGCGGCCTTCGTAAGCAGGTAGAGGGCCTCGTGTCCCTTCGCGCGGGACCGGCCGATGATGGCGCGCACCAGCGTTGCCGCGATCCCGCGGCCTCGATAGCCGGACGCGACCGCGACCGAGCGCAGGATCCCGGCGAGCCCGTGATCTTCAAGGCCTGCCGTCGCAACCAGCCGGCCGTTCTCGCGGGCGACGAGGAAGCCATCGATCTGTTTCGCCAGGCTTTCGCCCCGGAGATCTACGGATGCCAGCAGCGCCAGCACCTCTTCCAGATCGGATGCACGGCTTTCAGAGACCATCACGGGCGTCAACGGGGAATCCTCATCATTCGATATTCTTCGATGTTAGAGCAGGTTCAGGATTTGCCGTGCCACCGGCTTCAGTGTTTCCCGGCGCAGCCCGTAGAACGCCCAATGCCCCCGGCGTACCACGTCCACCAAGCCTGCCTCGCGCAGTAGCCGCAGGTGGTGCGAGATCGTGGGCTGCCCGACAGGGAACGCCGCGGCGATGTCGCAAACGCACATCCTGTCGTGGCGGGCCAGAAGCTCGACCACGCCCAGGCGGACCGGATCGCCCAGCGCGGCCAGTAGGGCCGCGCCGGCATCCACCGCGGCGCGGTCGAGAAGGTCGGCGTGAGACCGGCAACCACACTCGGGGCAGCAGACTTTTCCAGCCGGGCGATCGCGGAGTGCCATCATAAAATAAGGATACCAAGTGATTCGATGAACGTCAATATTAAGAACCGTGACGCCTGCGGATCAGGCGTCACGGAGCCCCCTGTACGCGCCGGGGCATGCCCTCCTGTTCCTGGCGACGATCGCGGCTAGGATCTCTTTCCTGTAGCCCCTGCCCTCAAGGACCTTCAGGAACGCCAGCGTGTCCTTCGGGATGCACCTGCCGTCGAAGCCCCGGCTCTCCGCCCACGCGGCCGTGTGCATCGGGTCCACCCGCGGGTCCAGGGCCCACAGGTCCCTGACCTCCCAGTACGCGAGGCCCAGAACCTCGCAGGCCTCCCGCATCTCCGCCGCCCAGGTGACCTTCCACGCGATGTACTCGTTCTCGAACATCTTCACGGTTTCGGCTGCAAGGGCCGACGTGATCCGGTACTGCTTCATCGGGCCCGCGATGGGGGCGTACAGGTCTATGACCTCATGGCAGTCCGCCGGATCGCCGCCGAAGATGTAGAACGGCGCTTCTATCTCCTCGTGCATGAACTTGTAGGGAGTCCAGTACGCTGACTCACCTATGTACTCAGGGCTGAAGACGATGCGCCTGCCGGTGCGCTCGCGCAGCGCGTCGGTCGTTCCAGGGGGGACCGTTGACCTGATCAGCACCAGGGGACATTCGATCCAGCCGGCCGCCTCCTCGACCGCCGACGTGTCGCAGGATTCGTCGGCTGCCATCGGCGTTGGAACGCACACCACGGCCATGCGGCAGGAGTTGATCTCCTCCCTGGTCCCGACCCGCTTCGGAGGATCGTAGACGGCCACGGCGTATCGTCGGGAGAAGAACCTCTCCATGGCCGATCCGACATGTCCCAGACCGACAACTCCGATCCGCATCTCCCTGCCTGCCTCCATTGCCCGCCTCCAACCTCGGTCTATTGACGGCGCGACGCCGCGATCAACGCCACACCGCGATCAACGCCACACCGCGATCAACGCGAAGCCACGATCAACTCGGATGCCCGCGCCCGCAGCGACTCCAGATTGAAGTGGAGACGCCCGGCCATCGCTTCCAGCGCGGCCCGTACGGTACTCTTGGCGTCACCTCCCGCCGCATCCCCCGCGCTTGCCGCTTCGCCCAGCCGCGGGGCGAGCCTCTCCTCGAACAGGTTCTGCGCCTGCCACAGGTTGACGGTGATGCCGGCGTCGCGGGCGAAGTCGAGCGTGCGCTCCACGTCAGCCAGGTTCTCAACGAGAAAGAGCCCGTTGGCATCGCGCAGGCGGCGCTCGATGCGCGCGCGCAGCAGCGGCTCGAACTCCTCAGCCGGCAACGCCAGCCCCCACGAGCGCAGCTCGACGAGGGCATCCCATGCCGAGGCGCCGAGCGCGCCCGGCGCTGCCAGCGCCCGGCGAAGGTCGGCGGTCAGGATGAACTCCGCTGCCCCGACGAACTCGCGCGGCACCGGCACCTCGGCGTCGCGGAGCGTTTCCATGAGGCCGCGGCTCTCGTGGTACAGCCGCCGGTAGGACGCCTCGAGGTGCGCGACAGTCTCCTCCGAGAGGCGGGCCAGCACCTGGCGCCGCTCCTCGTTGAACAGGTCGCGGAGGGTGTAGAATTGGCGACCGAAGATCTCGTCCATCCGCCGGATTACCTCGGTGATCGTCCCGGTATCGAACACTTTGGCCAGCGCGTCGGCCACCGTGGCGTGGGCTTCGTCGGTCCAGCCCGCGGCCACACAGCAGTGGACGTCGGTGCCGCCGATGTAGAGGACCGCAAACGAGAAGGAGTGCGCCTGGTCAACCAGCGTCTCGGTGATCTCGGCGCGCCCGATCAGCAGGGTGAGGGGGCCGCGGGCCAGCCGGCGCACTCCCTGGCGCACCGCGCGGTAGGTGTATATCCGCGCGTCGTCCGGGAACTCCTGGAAGAGCGACATGATGGCATAGTGGGCGGCGGCGCGGCGCGCGTCCACCATCGTCGGGCGCACCAGGCGGTCGAACACGGCCTCACCGTTCCGGAAGGCCGACAGGTTGCTCTCCGCCGCGCGCAGCCGGTCGAGGAACGGTGCCTCGATCGCGCGGTCCACCCGGCCGTTGGACCCCGCGCGGCCGTCAAGGTCCACCTGACCGGCAAGCTGGATCACCCGGGCCGCGTGCCGCATCAACTGCACTGCTTCGACCCGCGAGATCTCGTCGAAGAACCAGCCGTCGGAGGCAAACATCAGCATCGCGTGCCGCTGGAGCTCCAGCAGTCGCAGTGCGGTGCGGCGGTCCCCTGGATCGCCGCGCCGCAGGGCCTGCACCGTCAGGAACCGCGCCAGCGAGTTCTCGCTGCGGTTCAACACCACGTCAATATAGGCGTCGCGCGCGGCCCACGGGTCGTGGAAGATCCGGGCGCCGGCCTCCTCGAACAACGCGTCGGCCTCGGCTTTCAACCAGTCCAACGCCGCGCGCAGCGGCGCCCTCCAGCGCTGGTGCCAGTCGGGCCGGGTCCTGCAGCCGCAGTCGGACCGCCACCGCTCGATGCCGTGGGCGCACGACCACGAGGTGCGCTCGTGGATCTCCACCTCGTGCGTGGGCGGGTGGTCTGCCAGGAACGCGGCGTAGTTCGTGAGGCACCCGCTGCCGTTGCGCTCGAGCACCTCGGCCGCGTACGCCAGGGCCATCTCCCCGAAGCGGTGGTGGTGGCCATAGGTCTCGCCGTCCGTGGCCACGTGCACCACCCGGCCACCCGCCCACCCAGCGTCGGCAGCCACCCCTGCCAGCCGGCCGGCCAGCCCCTCTCCGCTGTCCAGCAGGCTGCCGAACGCGATGTCGCGTGACAACGCGCCATCGTAGAAGAACAGCGCGATGCGCAGCCCCGGGGCCGGACGGCACAGGTATGCCCGCGTCGTGTCCAGCACCTCGGGCCGCACCTCCACCCATTCGCCGGCAGGGGCCGCGCGCACGCACGCCGCCTGGTGCGGGGCCAGAATTGTAAAGGCGATCCCGCACTCGGCGAGCACGGCAAGGGTCTCGCGATCCACCGCGGTCTCGGGCAGCCACATTCCTTCCGGCGGCCGGCCGAACCGGCGCGTGAAGTCCGCGATTCCCCAGCGGACCTGCGTCATCTTGTCGTGCCGCGAGGCCAGAGGGAGGATTATGTGTGTGTAGGGGTGCGCTATGGCATTGCCGTAGCCGCAGGCCGCCAGGCTCTCCCCATCGGCGCGCAGGATCTGGGCGTGGACCTCAGGGGCGTTGCGTTCGAGCCAGGCCGCCAGAGCCGGTCCCAGGTTGAAGGAGATTGCCGAGTAGTTGTTGACGATGCGCTCGATCCGGCCCTGCGCATCGAGAATCCGCGCGGCGGCGTTGGGCGCGTAGCACTCGGCGGTGATGCGCACGTTCCAGTCGTGGGAGGGCGCAGCCGAGTCGTCCACCTCCACGTGCTCCAGCCAGGGATTCTCGCGCGAGGGCTGGTAGAAGTGCCCGTGGATGCAGATCAACGCGCTCACGAGGTGTAGCGGGTTGCGCCTCGCGGCAGCACGACGATGCCCGAGGGGTCAACCTTGTAGTGCTGGGCGTCCCGGGCCGGGTCTATGCCTATCTCCGCATGGTCAGGTATCGCGTTGTGGCGGTCTATGATGACGCGGTGCAGCCGCGCGCCCCTGCCGACCGTCGTGTGGTCCATCACGACGGACTCTTCTATCAGTGCACCTTCGCCGATGCGGACGCCGCGGCCCAGGATCGAGCGGCGGACCGTGGCGCGTTCCACCCGAGTTCCCTCGCCGAGCAGCGAGTCGGTGATCTCCCCGCCGAACAGGCGGGCCGGCGAGCCGCTGTATGCGCTCGTGTGGATGGGCCACTGTGGGTTGTCGAGGTCAAACACCGGCGTGGTGCCCAGCAGATCCATCTGCGCGTGCCAGTACGCTCCGATCGTCCCCACGTCGCGCCAGTATCCATGCTCCTCGTGGGTCTTGGTACCCGGGATCTCGTTGTCGAGGAAGTCGTAGGCGAAGACGTCGGCGTACGGATGGAGTTCCGGGATGATCGTCCGCCCGAAGTCATGGTCGGTGCTGCGGCGGGCATCCTCGATAAGCGTCTCGACCAGGACGTCGCGGTTGAAGATGTAGTTGCCCATCGAGGAAAGGGCTCTTGTGGGATCCGTGGGCATCGGCCGCGGCCGCGCCGGCTTCTCCTCGAACCCGATGATCCGCCCCGCTCCGTCGGTCTCGACGATGCCGAACTCAGAGGCCTCGCCGATCGGCACTGGCCGCGCAACGACGGTTAGCTGGGCCCCGTGATCCAGGTGGAAGGCCAACGCCTGGTTGAGGTCCATCCGGTAGACGTGGTCGGCGCCGAAGACCATGACTATGTCCGGGTTGAAGTCCCTCAATAGATTTAGGTTCTGATAGACCGCGTCGGCGGTCCCGCGATACCATGACTCGCCCCAACGCATCTGAGGGGGAACCGCGATCACGAACTGGTCCGGCAGACCTCCGAATCGCCAGCCCACGCGCAGGTGCTCGAGCAGCGACTGCGCCTTGTACTGAACCATTACGTAGATCGCGTAGATCCCCGAGTTGACGAAATTGGACAGCACGAAGTCCGCGATTCGGTACTTGCCTCCGAAAGGCACCGCCGGCTTGCCCCGCTCACGGGTAAGCGGCTCCAGCCGCTCGCCGCGACCTCCTGCCAAAACGAACGCCAGGACACGCGGGCGGTACGGCCGCGTCCGGAGCGTCACAGTGACCGCACCTCCCGCGCGGCGCGCACGTGATCGAGCACGTCGGGGAATGGAAAGTCCTGCGCCTCACGCGCGGCTAGGAACAGCTCGTCGTCCGCCTGCGGCGATTGCCCCTCGACGACCCGGTGCAGCAGGTGTCCCAGGCGCGTGAAGTGGGCGTAGTGTTCGGCGAACCGCGCTTCGGCGTAGTTGCGGGCCGCCCAGGTAGTGATCAGGAACTGCCAGTCCGACGCCTGGAGGAGCAGCAGCTCGCGGGCCAGTTGGGCTACTACCCTCTGGAGGAACGGATTCCCTTCCCAGGTCAGATCGCCGGCGATGGACCAGAACTCCTCTTCCGCCGCGTAGACCATCTCCCAGGTCCACTGGGTGTCGCGGTTGAGCCAGACCCGGTGGTCGCCGCCCTCGCCCCACGATCCCTCGGGCAGTGTGATCGCTTCCGGCGGCGGGCAGCGATCGAGATACCCGCCCAACGACTCGGGCTCGACGCCGGAGGCCGGAAGCCGCTCCAGGATCTCGCCAAGGAACGTTGGCCCCTCGAACCACCAGTGTCCGAACAGCTCCGTGTCGTAGGGGTTGCAGACCGCGACCGGCCACGCTGATCGTTGCGCCTCGGTTTCCACCAGTTCGCCTACGATCCTGGTGAAGTGCTCGGCGTGCTTTCGGGCGGCCGCCTGCGCGGTTTGGGGATCGTAGGACAGCTTGGACCCCAGGTCGCCGCGCGCATCGGTAACCCGCCAGTAGCGGATCCCGCCGGGGAAGTGTTTCTTGTGAAACTCCAGGTACCAGGGATCGCCGGGGTACCCGGCCTCCCTACTCCATACCTGCAGCGTGGTCCGCGGGTCACGAGTGAAGGCCACGGCACTGCCCCCCCCGCCGCGAGAGGCGACGGCGTAGGGCCGGTAGGGGCTTCGGTCGCGCGAGTATGCGGGGTATTCCGCGCCCGCGGCCAGGGCCCGCAGCGCGGGGTAGTGGTCGCCGTAGAACGACAGGGGCGCGCCGCCGCGCAGCAGGTGAGAGTCGGTCACGAAGAATTCCAGCCCGTGCGCGGCGAGGAACTCCTCGATCCCGCGCCGGCGCCTTCGCACCTTGCCCGCAAGCGGGCCAGCGGGTGACGTCCACTCGTAGCGCGAGCGGTAGCCACATTCCGGCAGCCAGGCGCCGCGGGGGGCGGCGCCGAAGTGCCGCAGATGCGTCGCTTTCCCAACGCGCAACTGCAGGTCCACCGATTCCTCGCGCCCCAGGAGGGGAAGGTACCCGTGGGTAGCAGCCGACGTGGTCAGCTCGATCACCCCGGCCCCGGCCAGCCGCCGGAGGGCGCCCAGCAGGTCGCCGTTTAGGGCGTGGAACTGCCGCAGCGTGTTCTGGTAGTTCTGCTCCCAGAACTGCGCAAGGCCCGCGAGGTCCAGCAGCCCGCTGCGCTCGAAGTGGACGCGGTTCTCCTCGGCCGATTCCAGCCGTTGCCGGAGGAACGTCTCCATCTCTGGCGGGAAGGATGGGTGCGCGAGTTGCTCGGCGAGGATCGGGGTGACGTTCAGCGTAACGAGGGACCGGCGGCCGCTTGCGCCGAGGCGTTCGAACACCTCGATCAGCGGCAGGTAGCATCCGATTGCGACCTCACACAGCCAGTCGCTCCCGTGCGGCCACCTGCCGTGCCCCAGGACCAGGGGCAGGTGTGAGTGGAGAACCAGCAAGAAGCTTCCGCGCGAAGGGGCCATGGCGCCTCCGACTCACTTATCGTCCGGGCAGGCGAAATCCTGCAAGGGAGCCGCTACCCGGACTGCCGCGCAAACCAGGCAGCAGTGACAGCCAGGCCGGCTTCGAGTGAGACCGTCGGCGTCCAGTCCAGGTGCCGGCGCGCGGCCCCGGCGGCGAGCCGGATGTGGCGAACGTCGCCGGATCGCGGGGAGGCGTAGCGAGGCGGGACCGTTGCGCCGATCGCCTTGGACAGGACGCGAAAGACCGTGTTTACCGAGGTGCCCTCTCCGGTGCCGATGTTGAAGGCGCCCTCCACACGGCGGTCGGCCGCCAGGAGGTTGGCGCGCACGACGTCGTCCACGCAGACGAAGTCGCGCGTCTGCTCGCCGTCGCCGTAGATGGTGGGGGATTCCCCGGCCAGCAACGCACGCGCGAAGATAGCGACAACGCCGGCCTCGCCGTGCGGGTCCTGGCGCGGCCCATAGACGTTGGCGTAGCGCAGGCAGCAGATCGGAAGCCCGTGCAGGCGCCGGTAGAGCGCCAGGTAGCCCTCCGCGGCCGCCTTGGCGCAACCGTAGGGGCTCATCGGAAGGATCGTGGTCGCCTCGTCCGCCGGCTGCCGTTCCGGTTCGCCGTACAATGCCCCGCCGGTGGAGGCAAAGATGAACTGCTCGATCCCGTACTCCGCGGCCAGCGCCGCCACCCTCAGCGTGCCGAGGACGTTGATCTCCGCGTCCAGCAGAGGCTCCCGCACCGAGACGCTGACCGACACCTGGGCGGCGTGGTGGCTCACCAACTGGGGGCGTTCCCGCTCGAAGACCTCGCGCAGGCCCGGATCACGGACGTCCAAATGGTAGAACCGCGCGTCCGCGGCAACGAACTCGCGCCGGCCGCCGACCAGCGAATCCACCACGGTCACCTCGTCCCCGCGGACCAGGTGGGCGTCGGCGATGTGGGATCCTATGAACCCGGCGCCTCCGGTGATCAGCACCCTCACCGCAGGTACACCACCTGGCGCGGGAAGGCGATCTCGATGCCCGCGGCCTCGAACGCGGCCTTTAGCAGCACTCGGAGCTGGCGCTCCGCTTCCCACTGGGTCATCGGTCTTACCATGATTACCATGCGTACCTGCACCTCCGACGCGCCGAACTCAACGATTCCATGCAGCTCGGGTGGGGCCAGCGCCTGGTCCTGGTGATCGGCAACCCAGGCCTCGCTGACCTGGTGCATTACCGCCATCGCGCGCTCCAGGTTCGCCTCGTACGCAAGGCCGATCTGTACGATCGCCCTCATGAACCCGCGGTTCATGTTGCCGAACCGCTGGATCTCTCCGTTGGGAATCGTGACCAGCTCGCCGGAGAACTGGCGGAGCTGCGTAGTTCGCAGGTGGATTCGCTCCACCGTGCCCGTGACGTCGCCGACGCGAACAACGTCGCCCACATGGACCAGCCCTTCGAAGATCAGGAAGAACCCGGCGATGACGTCGCGTATGAGGTACTGCGCCCCAAACCCGATGGCAATCCCGGCAATTCCGGCGCTGGCCAGAATCGCCGCGACGTTGACGCCCAGCCGGTCCAGGATCATGACCGCGGCGGTGAAGTAGAAGAAATACCGGAGCGCGCTCTCCAACAGCGGCGCCAGCGTGCGGATCTGGGCCGCGCGCGCGGGGTCGCGGCGCGGGTCGTCAGGCCGCAGCCACCGTTGCAGCACCGCGGTGGCCAGGTAGAGGGCTACGCGGAGGCCCGCGGCAATGACGGCGACCGCGACGGCCGCTTCTACGATTGCATCGAGCCTGGGAGGGGGCAGCAAAGCGTCAATCGCGCGACCCAGCAGGCCGGACTCAGCGCGCACCGCGTGCTCTCCTTCTGGCCGAATCCAGGACGCGGGCAGCCGCGGTGGCTTCCTCCAGCGATGAGGCGTCCAGCCGCCACTTGATCTCGCGCAGCAGTTCGGACGAGGTCATCGCGCGCGCCTGCCAGGGGGCGGTCCGGCCGTGAAGCCGCTTCTGGCGTGCCTGCTCCATCGCGCTGAGCACCTCCTGCCACTGCCGGTGGCTCCTTGTCACGATTTCACCGCGCAGCCGGTCGCGCAGCACGAGTAGCCGCCGGAGATCCGCACCCGATATGATCCGACTCCGAGACTCCGAATCCGTGGTCATCGTAGAAGGGTTCGCTGCCGCCTCCCGCGCCCCTTTCCCGGTGCTGCGAGTCCGTGCAAGGGAATCCCCAGCGCGCGTGCGAACACGTACCTGATGGTTCTTGACGACCGCAAGGAGATCGCTCGCCTCGACCCCGGCGGGATGCTGGACCTGGTCCAGCGCCTGGGTGCGATGACCGCCGATGGCTGGGAGGCGGCATCCGATCTGGCGCTGACCCCGGTGAGCCCCCGTGCGGTGATCGTCAGCGGGATGGGCGGGTCCGGTATCGGCGGCGACGTTCTCCGCGCGCTGCTGGCTCCGATCGCCGCAGTCCCCGTGATCACCGTCCGGGACTACCACCTGCCGGCGTTCGTCGGACGCAACGCGCTGGTCTTCGCGTGCTCCTACTCCGGGAACACCGAGGAAACGCTGGCCGCCTACCGGGAGGCCAACGCCGCCGGCGCCGCGGTCGTCGCCGTGACCTCCGGGGGCGCGCTGGCCGACCTGGCCGCTGCCGACGGCCACCCAGTCGTGCGCGTCCCGCCCGGGCTCCCGCCGCGCGCGGCCCTGCCGCACCTTCTGATGCCCAACCGGCTTGTGACGCGGAGCATGGGCATCA
>JBKJJG010000260.1:0-4594 GCA_046598155.1 bacterium
CTTCGATGCCGCCCACCGCCGGCACACCTCGTTCGCGCTGGCGGACGTCATCCCTGAGGTGGAAGACGTGGACGTGGAGATGCGCGAGGACGACGTGCGCATCGAGACCTACCGGGCTGGTGGCGCCGGCGGACAGAACGTCAACAAGGTCGAGACCGCGGTGCGCGTGATCCACGTGCCTACGGGGCTGGTCGCGCAGTGCCAGAACGAGAGGTCCCAGCACGCCAACAAGCTGACGGCGCTGCGCGTCCTGAAGTCCCGCCTGGTGGAGGCGGCCGAGGCGCAGCAGCGCGAACGCCTGGCCGAACTCCGCGGGGAGTACCGGGAGGCTGCCTGGGGGAACCAGATCCGCTCCTATGTCCTGCACCCCTATCAGATGGTCAAGGACCACCGGACGGGCGTTGAGACCGGCAACTCCGCCGCGGTGCTGGACGGCGCGCTCGATCAATTCATCGGGGCCGCGCTGCGCGCACGGGCGGTTTGATGCGGCGAACCGTCTGGCTGCTCGTCGGTGTCGCCGCGCTTGCGGCGCTGTGGTGGTGGGTGCCGTCGGCTTTCGTCCGGCATCAGGTGGCCTCCTCGATCCGCGCGCAACTGGGGACCCCGGGGCAATTGACGATCAGGGCACGCACCACCGCGTGGTCGCTCGCGCGTGGCCGCGTGGACCGGTTGGAGATTGAAGCCCGAGACCTGCCCCTGGGTAAGGTCTCTGCCCGCCGGTTCCGCGCCAGCATGACCGGTGTCGAGATGGCAGGGTCGGGCCAGGGCGGAGGGGCAATCCGCGGCGTTGAATCTGGCAGCGCGGAACTCGAGATTGGGCAGTCGGATCTGGAGCGCCTGCTGGCAGCCCACGGTATCGTCGGCCCCGCGGTAACGATTGCCGCCGACGGGATCACCGCGACGGGCCTGGTGCGTGCCGGACCGGTGGGTGGGCCGGCCAGGGTCCGCGGGCAGCTCTACGCCGTCTCCGGGACCGATCTCCACTTCCGCGTGGCGTCTCTGGAGGTGAACGGAATGGAGCTGCCTCCGGCGTTCGCCAACGCGGTGCTGGCCCTGACCTCGCAGCCGGTCCTGTCGCTGCGCGGCCTGCCGGTGCCCGTTCAGATTGAGCGGGTGATCTTGGAGGCAGGCCGGGTTGTCGTCTCCGCGCACGTCGTGGGATCCCTCCGGTGAACCGACGCGTTCTGACCTGGCTGGTTGTCCTTGGCCTTGTGGCCTCCTCGGCCGTGTTGGCCACGCGTTACCGCCTTGAGTCTCGGTACCGCGCCGTTGAGATCGTGCTGGACGGCGATGATTGGGTATCGTTGATCCGGCGCGAGGGCCGCCCCACCTCCGAGGTCATGGCCGGTCTCCGGCGGCGCGGCGCGGTCTCGGTGGCGCTCAGCGACAACACGCTCAAGCGGCTCGCCGAGGAGGGCGCGGTCAGCTACGCCGGCGGCGGTCAGCTCGCCTCCGCCGGAAGACTGGCCGCACTGCGCGAGCCCTTTGCCGGTCTGGCGGCTAAGGGATCGCTGCGCGCGGACGCGGTCTACGTCTCGGGATCGCCGGACGCGCTGGAGTTCGTGTCGGCCCGCCTGACCGCGCTCCTCGGCCCGGAGAGGGTGCGCGCAATAAACGGCGCGATCGAGGTCCTGGGCACGGTGCCCGATCTCGAAGAGCTGGGTCTGGGGTTCCGGCCCGCGGACGCCGCTCCCTACCGGGCGGCGGGCCTGGAGGTAGTGCTGCGGCCGCGCAACTTCCGCGGGCTCACGCCCGATAGTCTCCGCGTGATGGTCGAGGGTCACGCGGCAACGACGGCCTCGCCGATACTCATTTTCGCGCTTACCGAGGTCCAGGGCTACGAGGGACTGCTGGCGGAAGCGGCGGCCGCCTACCAGCGGGTCGGCGCCCGCTACGGCCGGATCGAGGTGTTCACGGCACGCCGGAAACAGAAGGGTGAGGACCGGCTCACCGCCTTGATGCGGCCGTCGGTTATTCGCGTCTTCAGCATCACCCCGGAAGAGCTGCAGGTACTGCGACCCGGCGAGGTGGTGGACAAGTTCGTGCGCGCGGCCGCGGAGCGCAACATCCGGCTTCTCTACGTTCGACCTCTGCTTGTGACGCCTGCCGGGACGCCGGCACTAGAGATCAACCTGGGCGTGGTCGAGACGGTCGCCCGGGAGTTGCGGGCGCTGGGCTTCACACCGGGGCGGGCGCGGCCGCTTCCGCCCGTGGAGGTGCCGGCTCCGCTGATCTGGGTGGCTGCGCTAGGGGCCGCTGCTCTGGTCTTGCTGGTCGCCGACGACCTGGCGCGAGTGCTCGGCATCCCTGTTCCGCGTGGCGCCTACGGCGTGGTCCTGAGCGCGGCTGTGTTGTTGACGGTGCTGGCCGGGCTCACCCGGTTCGACTCCCTGTGGAGGCAGGTGCTGGCGCTGGGCACGGCCGTGGCCGGCGCAGCCGGTGCGACCGTGTGGGCGCTGCCGCGGTTAAGGCGGTCGGGCTCCGGCGCGGCAGTCGCGGGATGGCTCACGCTCCTCCGCGCCGTCGCAGTAGCGGTCGCCACGGGCGTATTCGTGGCTGCGCTGCTCAGCCGGTGGGAGTTCATGCTGGCCTTCTCCACTTTCCTGGGAGTGAAGGCGGCGCACGTCGCGCCGGTGGTGCTGGTGGCCCTGATGCTGGCGTTCGACCGGCGGCGGGAGGGTGACTGGCGCGCAACCGTTCAGGAGCTGAACGGCTGGGTGACTCAGCCGCTCCGCCTGGGGGCGGCGCTGGCCGTGCTCGTAGCCGGCCTGGCAGGGGTCATGCTGCTGGCGCGGACCGGCAACATAAGCCTGCCCCTCGCCGGAGCCGAGCAGAGTCTTCGGACGGTTCTGGAGAACCTGCTCGTCGCCCGCCCGCGCACCAAGGAGTTCCTGATCGGTTATCCGGCCCTGGTAGTAGCCGGTGTTGCGGCCTCGCTGGGATGGAGGCGCATCGCCCTGGCGTTCGCGCTCGCGGGCGCCATCGGCACCGCCGGTGCGATCAACTCGTTCTCCCATCTGCACACCCCTCTGGTCTACACGGTGTGGCGGACCGGGAACGCGCTCCTCCTGGGCGCGGTTCTGGCCGTCCCCGCGGTCACGGTGCTCCTCTGGCTATCGCGGCGACCGGTCCGGTCCTAGTCAGCGGCTACTACGGCTTCGGCAACCTGGGCGACGAGGCCGTCCTGGCCGGGCTGATTGCCGGGCTGCGCGCCGCCGGTCCGGACCTGCGGCTGGTGGTGCTATCCGCCGACCCGGCGGAGACCGCGGCGCTGCACGGGGTGGAAGCCCATCCGCGCTCACCGCTTGCCGTATGGCAGGCACTAGCGGGTGCGCGCCTGCTGATCAGTGGAGGCGGATCCCTTGTCCAGGACGTGACCAGCGCGCGCAGCGCCCTGTACTACATCGGTACCATGCTCGCGGCCTCCATGCGTCGGGTGCCGCTCGCGGTGGTTGGGCAGGGGGTCGGGCCCGTCCGCCGGCCGTGGGTAAGACGGCTGGCGGCTGCGGCGTTTAACAGGGCGCAGGCGGTCAGCGTGCGTGACGCCGCCTCGGCCCGCGCGCTCCGGGCGATGGGAGTGGTCCGCCCGGTAGACGTGGGAGCGGACCTAGCCGCGCTTCTCGTGCCATCCCCGCCCCAGCGTGTGGAGGAGCTGCTGGCCGGATCTGGACTGGGCACCTCGGTCCCGCGCCTGGGGGTCGTGGTGCGCCCGTGGAGGGGCTTGGTGGAGGTCTCGAATATGGGTAGGGCCGTGCGGCGCTTTGCAGCGGCGCACCGCGCGGAGATCGCGGTCTTCCCGTTTGACCGGACTCGCGATTTGGAGATCAGCCACGCCGTGGCAGAGGCCTCCGGCGGCCGCGTCGTGCAGGCCGCGACCCCCCAGGACCTGCTGGGCCTGGTGGGTGCGGTGGACCTGATGCTGGGCGTCCGCCTGCACGCCCTGATCTTCGCGACGATTCAGGCCGTGCCCGCGGTGGCTCTGGCTTACGATCCCAAGGTGACCGCGTTCGCGTTCGGGATGGGCCTGCCCGGTCCCCTGGCCGCCGACGCCTCAGGGCAAGATCTCGAGGAGGCGCTCGAGCTTGCCTGGACCTCGCGCGCGGACGCGCGCGCCCGCCTACGGTCAGCCGCTCCTGCCCTGAGGGAGGCGGCCGCGGCCGGCGTCCGCGGCGTTGTGAGGCTGCTGGCGCCCCCTGGCTGATCCGGAACCGGCTGATACGGATCCGGAAGGAGTTCCGATCCGGCGAACGGAATAGCCTTGTGGGTACCGATTACGACGCACGCTTTTCGTCGCCGCATTCGAGGAGGCGCCGTCCACCATGCCGGAGGTGCTCAAGGTCTCCGCGGACTCCAAGCCGAAGGCAGTGGCAGGGGCGGTGGCCGCAGTGGTGCGCGAGAAGGGCTCGGTCGAGCTACACGCCATCGGCGCCGGTGCGGTGAACCAGGCGGTCAAGGCGATCGCGATCTCCCGGGGATACGTCGCGCCCAACGGGATAGACCTCGTGGCCATCCCGGCTTTCACGAAGGTCGAGATAGACGGGGAGGAGCGGACGGCAATCAAGTTCCTCATCGGGCCGCGGTAGCCCGCGCCAAT
>JBKJJG010000206.1:0-14992 GCA_046598155.1 bacterium
GAATCAGGGACATGCAGAAGATTCCGTCGGCCGTCTGGGTCGTCGACACCAACAAGGAGCACCTCGCGGTCTCCGAGGCCCGCAAGCTCGGCATCCCGGTTCTGGCGATCCTGGACACCAACTGCGATCCCGATCTCGTCGACTACCCGATTCCGGGCAACGACGACGCGATCCGCGCCGTGCGGCTGATCACCAGCCGCGTGGCGAATGCCTGTCTGGAGGGCATTGAGGAGCGCCGCAAGCGCGAGGTGCAAGAGGAGGAGATCGAGGCAGGCCCCGCCGTCCTGGAAGACGAGATGGCGGAGGGGATACCCCAGGTGCAAGAGCACGAGTTCTCTGGTACGGGCCCTGGCGTTGAGGGGGCAAGAGGGTAGCCGATGGCAGTGACGACCGAGATGGTGAAGGAGCTTCGCGCGCGCACCGGGGCCGGTGTCATGGACTGCAGGCGCGCGTTGGAGGAGACCGGGGGAGACCTGGACGCAGCCACTGGTCTGATGCGCGCCAAAGGGCTGGCAGCCGTCGCCAAGCGGGCCGGCCGCACCGCCTCCGAGGGCGTGATTGAGACCTACGTGCACGCCGGAAGCCGGTTGGGCGCGATGGTGGAGCTCAACTGCGAGACCGACTTCGTGGCCCGCACCGACGAGTTCCGATCCATGGCACGCGAGCTCGCCATGCAGGTGGCCGCCTCGGCTCCGCGCTTCGTGTCCAAAGAGGAGGTTCCCCCCGAGCTGGTGGCAGGGCGGCGCGCCGCCATTGCTGGCGAGTCGCCTGGGGCCTCCGATGCCGACCTCGACAGGCGCGTAGGGCAGTGGATCGAGGAGATCGTGCTGCTGGAGCAGCCCTACATCCGGGACGCAGGGCGGCGCGTCCGCGAACTGATCACCGATGCCGCCGCGCGCGTGGGCGAGCACATCGCGGTACGGCGGTTCGCCCGTTTCAAGCTGGGGGAGTAGCATAGAGGCGCCCCTTTGGGGGAAGATCATGGACGCCGCAATCGAACCAGCGAAACGGCCTGCCTATCGCCGGGTCCTGCTCAAGCTCAGCGGTGAGGCGCTGGCCGGCAACGGAGGCGTCGGGTTCGATCCCGACGTCCTCCAGCTGGTCGCCAGCGAGGTTCGCGACATCACCTCGCGCGGCGTTCAGGTGGCGATAGTGGTCGGCGGCGGGAACATCGTCCGCGGTTCCGACCTGAGCCGCCGTCTCGGCATCGATGAGGTGACGGGGCACACCATGGGTATGCTGGCCACCGTGATCAACGGGCTGGCCCTCATGGACGCCATGGAGCGGATTGGGTTGGTGGTGCGGGTGCTCTCGTCCATCGAGATGCACCAGGTGGCAGAGCCCTACATCCGCCGGAGGGCGCTGCGCCACCTCGAGAAGGGCCGCGTCGTGATCTTCGTGGGTGGTACCGGCAGCCCGTACTTCAGCACCGATACCGCGGCCGCGCTCCGCGCGATCGAGATGCAGGCCGACGCGGTGCTGATGGCCAAGAAGGGCGTCTCGGGGGTCTACGACAAGGACCCGCGACAACACCCCGACGCCGTGATGTTCTCCCACCTGGACTACATGGACATCCTGAACCGCGACCTGCGCGTCATGGACGCCACGGCGGCCGCTCTCTGCAAGGACAACAACATGGACATAGTTGTCTTCGACGTCACTCGGCCTGGCAACATCACGCGGGCCGTGGCCGGGGATCCCATCGGGACCCTCGTGGGGGGAGGCCGGGCATGACCGACGAGGTGCTGAGCGACGCCAAGTTGCGGATGCAGAAGGCGGTCGAGGCCACACGCAGGGAGTTCGCCAGTCTCCGCACCGGAAGAGCGAACTCCGCACTGCTGGACCAGATCCGCGTGGACTACTACCAGACACCCACGCCCATCAATCAGCTCGCCACGATCTCGGTTCCCGAAGCCCGGCTGCTCGTGATCCAGCCGTGGGACAAGGGCGCGACGCGCGACATTGAACGGGCGATTCTCAAGAGCGACCTGGGCCTCGTCCCGAGCAGCGACGGGGTCGTGATTCGAATCCCAATACCCACGCTGACCGAGGAGCGCCGGAAGGACCTGGCGAAGATCGCGCGCAAGTATGGCGAGGAGGGCCGCGTGGCCATCCGGAACGTTCGCCGCGAGGCCAAGGAGATGCTCGAGCAGTTCGAGGACGATGGCGACATCTCCGAGGACGAATGCCGCCGCGGCCTGGAACGGCTCCAGCATCTGACCGACGAGACGATCGCCCATCTCGATTCTCTGCTCCAGACCAAGGAGCATGAGATCATGGAGGTCTAGGTCGGCACCCGTGGTGGACGTGCTGGGGCGCGGTCTCGACCAGGCCCGGGCTGCCCTGGAGGCAGAAGGTTTCGCGGTTGAGGTGACCGAGACCCGGAGTCCACGCCGGGTAACGCACACCGGCGCGTTGCGCGTCGTGCGGCAGCAGCAACTAGCCGACCGTTTGGTTCGCCTGGTGGTGGCGCACGAGCGCTTCGCGCCTGCGCCGAGGCCGCCAGGTGGCTAGCCGAAACTCACAGCCGTCCCCGGCGCCGTTGGATCCCCTACGCGTTCCCGCTCACGTCGCCATCATCATGGACGGCAACGGCCGCTGGGCCAGTTCCCGCGGGCTGCCACGCGTCGCCGGCCATCGAGCGGGGGTGGGAGCCGTACGGCGGGCCATCGAGGGCTGCCGTGATCTGGGCATCCGCATCCTCACGCTGTACGCTTTCTCCACCGAGAACTGGCGGCGGCCCAGCGAGGAGGTAGGCGTGCTCATGGGCCTGCTCCACGAAAGGCTCGTGGCCGAAGCCGAAGAACTGCAGCGAAGCGGAATACGCGTGCGGATTGTCGGCGATCTAAATGCCATCGCGCCCGAGACCCGCGCCCAGATCGAGCGGTTAGAGGCCATGACCGTGGAAAACCAGGCGCTGCTGCTAAACGTGGCGTTCAACTACGGCGGCCGGGCCGAGATTGCGCGGGCGGCACGGACGCTGGCTGCCAGGGTGCGGGACGGGCAGTTCGGGGTGGAGCAGATCTCAGAGCAGACCTTGTCCGAATGCCTGTACACTGCCGGCCTGCCTGATCCCGAGCTGCTGATACGGACGGGCGGGGAGCAACGGCTCTCGAACTTCTTGCTATGGCAGGCGGCCTACGCCGAACTGGTTTTCCTCGACGTCTACTGGCCGGACTTCGACCGCCACCACCTCGTCGCGGCAATCAGCGAGTACCAGCAGCGGCAGCGACGATTTGGCGGCGCAACCAGTGCCTGACCGAACTGGGGGACCCAGGGATCGGATGCTGGCACGGCGCGTTGCCACGGCTGGAGTGGGCGCGCCGGTTCTGATCGCCGCCATCTGGTTCGGCGGATGGGCGTTGCTGGCCGTCGTGTTGCTCCTTTCCGCATTCGGCGCGATCGAGTTCCGTCGCCTGGCGGATGCGGCCGGATACCGCACCTCCGTGGTGGTGCTGGTGGGCACGCTGTTCTTCCCTCTCCTGGCGGCCGCGGGCCGGTGGACCGACGCGGCCCCGCTGGCGGTCGGGCTTGTTCTGGCGGCCGCGGTGGTCGCGCCAAGGCACGCCGCGGTCACCGCGCTGGGAGTGCTCTACGTCGGCGCTCTGTTCGCTCACCTGATCCTGATGCGCGACGCCCTCGGCCCGGCGGTGACGCTGGCGGTTGTGGGGCTGATCTGGGCCAACGACACCGCGGCGTACTTTGCCGGAGGCGCCTGGGGTCGCCGCCGGCTGGCGCCCTCGATCAGTCCGGGAAAGAGCGTCGAAGGGTTTCTGGCCGGGATCGCGGCCGCGGTGGGGATCGCGGCCGTTCTGGCTCTCCTGATGGACTGGCCCGCGGGATCGCTGGCCGGCATCGGGCTAGGCGTCGGGCTGGCCGCGGTGGCCGGAGATCTGTGGGAGTCCGCTCTCAAGCGGAGGGCCGGCGTCAAGGACTCGGGCGCCCTGCTGCCGGGCCACGGCGGCGTGCTGGACCGGTTCGACGCGGTGCTGTTCGGTGTGCCTGCTGGGTACTACCTGTGGAGATGGCTGCTGTGACGCGACTGGTGATCCTGGGTTCGACGGGGAGCATAGGTCGGGCGGCCCTCGAGGTCGCATCCGCGCTCGGCGATATCGAGGTTATTGGGCTGGCGGCGCGCCGCGGCGGCGAGGCGCTGGCGGCCCAGGCGCAGCGCTGGCGCCCACGCGCCGTTGCGATTGAAGACGCTGCGGCTGCCGGGCGTCTGCGGGGGGATCTGCCGCCCGGCACCAGGCTGCTGATTGGACCTGACGCCGCCACCGAACTGGCCGCGCTCCCCCAGGCAGACATGGTGCTGGTGGCCGTGGTGGGCGTGGCAGGGCTGCGTCCCACGCTGGCGGCCCTGGACGCCGGGCACGACGTGGCGCTGGCCAACAAGGAAACGCTGGTAGCGGGTGGCCATCTGGTCAAATCCGCCCGCGAGCGTACCGGAGCCAGACTGCTTCCAGTGGACAGCGAGCACAGCGCGGTGTTCCAGTGTCTGGCCGGGGAGGATCCCGCCGCGGTGCGTCGGTTGATACTCACTGCCTCGGGTGGGCCGTTCCTGCGAAGGCCCGTGGCCGAACTCGGCACTGCGACCGTGGAGGAGACGCTGGCTCACCCGACCTGGAACATGGGCAGGAAGGTCACGGTTGACTCCGCGACCCTCATGAACAAAGGGCTGGAGATCATGGAGGCGCACTGGCTGTTCGAGGTCCCCCAGGACCAGATCGAGGTCGTGATCCATCCACAGAGCCTGGTACACTCCATGGTGGAGTTTGCGGACGGCTCGACGATCGCACAGATCGCGCGGCCGGACATGCGGGGGCCGATCCAGCACGCCCTCTCCCGAGGCCGCCGCCGTCCGGGGCTGGTAGCGCCGATGGAATGGGACCGGCTCTCCCTGTCGTTTGAACGTCCAGAGCCGGAGCGCTTCCCCGCGCTCTCGTTGGCACGAAAGGCGCTGCGGCTGGGCGGAACGGCGCCGGTTGTTTTGAACGCCGCCAACGAGGTCGCGGTTGAGCGGTTCCTGGCCGGTGCGATACTTTTTACCGCGATAGCCGCGACCGTGGCCGAGGTGCTGGCGCGGCACGAGCCGCGTCCTGCCCCGACGCTCGAGGCGGTGTTGGAAGCGGATGCCTGGGCTCGGGTTCAGGCGTCCGAGATGATTCAGCCCACGGGGTGACGGTTGTGAACAACGTATTGGCGGCGATAGCCGCGTTTGGCGCGATGATCTTCGTGCACGAGTTGGGGCACTTCCTGATGGCCCGCCGCGCCGGCGTGCGCGTCCACGTGTTCGCACTGGGGTTTGGTCCCCAGGTTGTTGGCTGGCAGCGAGGCGAGACGAGATACTCCATCAACCTCATACCCCTGGGCGGTTTCGTGCGCATGGAGGGCGAGGACGACCAGGGCGGCAGCGGTCCTGGCAGCTTCACCTCAAAGAGCGTCGGCGCCCGGATGGCGATCATAGCCGCTGGCCCAATAATGAACCTGCTGATGGCCGCGGTCATCCTGGCCGTGGCCGCTGGAACCGGGGGGATCCCCTCCGGTCCCAGCGCGCGCATCGGCACGGTGGAGAGCGGATGGCCGGCAGCGGCAGCCGGGCTCCAGCAGGGCGATCTGATCGTTTCGATAGACGGCGTCACGATGCCGGGTGGCGAGCGCATTATCGAAACGATCCACCGCAGCGCCGGACGGCCCTTGGAGCTGCGCGTACGCCGTGGCACGCAGGAGTTCACGGTGACCGTAACCCCGCGGCTGGACCCAGGGCGCGGGGTCGGCCGGATCGGGTTCTCACCCGAGCCACTATGGAAGCGCCTCAGTCCCACGGCTGCTCTCGCCTGGGGTGTAGAGCGGACAGGGCAGCTCGTGGCCACGGTGGGCGGTGCCCTGGTGTCGCTGACCCGCGAGCGCAGGCTCCTGGAAAATCTGGGAGGACCCGTAGCCGCAGGCAGCATCCTGGCGCAGGCAGCAGGTTCTGGGGCGCAGGTGTTCTTCCATGTGGCCGCGTTTCTCAGCGTGATCATTGGGTTCTTCAACCTGCTTCCGCTGCCGGCGCTGGATGGAGGCCGCCTGGCGTTCCTGCTGGTAGAGGCGGTGCGCCGGCGTCCACTCGATCCGCGCCGTGAGGGCCTGGTGCACACGATCGGTTTCGCCCTGCTGCTGCTTCTTCTGGTCGGGCTCACGGTTCGAGACGTCGCGCGACTGTAGTCCGAATGCACCGTCTGCTGACCAGGAAGGTGAAGATCGGGCCGGTGGAGATCGGCGGCGGCGCGCCGGTGGCCGTCCAGTCCATGACCACAACCGATACGCGGGACGTGGAGGCAACGCTGGCCCAGATCTACCAGTTGGCCGCCGAGGGATGCGAGATTGTGCGGCTTGCCGTGCCGGACGCCGAGGCCGCCGCGGTACTGGCCCAGATCAAGTCCAGGAGCCCGCTGCCGGTGGTGGCCGACATCCACTTCGACCACCGCCTGGCCCTCTTGGCCCTGGAGGCCGGGGTAGACAAGCTCCGCATCAACCCGGGCAACATAGGCAGTCGCGAACGCACCCGGATCGTGGCGCGCGAAGCCAGGGCCCGCGGGATCCCCATCCGCATCGGCGCCAACGTGGGCTCGCTGTCCAAGGCCGCGCTGCGCAGGTTCGGCCGGCCCTGCGCGGGCGCGCTCGTGGAGAGCGCCCTGGAAGACGTGCGGGTTTTGGAGGACCTGGAGTTTCACGACATCGTCGTTTCCGTCAAGGCGTCCGATGTGCCGATGATGATCGAGGCCTACACGGCGCTGAGCGAGCAGACTCGCTATCCGCTGCACGTGGGGGTGACCGAGGCCGGCACCGCCTGGGCAGGCGGGTTGAAGTCCGCGGTGGGGATCGGGACGGTGTTGGCCCAGGGGATCGGGGACACGATACGGGTGTCGCTGGCAGCCGATCCCGCGGAGGAGGTTCGGGTCGCGTACGAGATCCTTAAGAGCCTGGGGCTGCGCTCGCGCGGGGTGCAGTTCGTGGCCTGCCCTTCCTGCGGCCGCGCCGAGGTGGACGTCATCCGGATCGCCCAGGAAGTGGAACAGCGCCTCCGCTCTGTCCCGGCTCCGGTGAAGGTGGCGGTGATGGGGTGCGCGGTCAACGGACCGGGCGAGGCACGCATGGCCGACGTCGGCGTGGCCTGCGGTCGGGGGATGGGGCTGATCTTCAGAGACGGACGGATTGTGGCCAGCCTTCCGGAAGACCAATTGATTGACGCGCTCATGGAACAGGTTTGGGCAATTGCCCGCGAGCGGTACGGCGCGGTCGGACCCATTCCGTGATCCCGCTGCGCGACAGCGCCCGCTCCGCGTCGTCGCCCGTGGTCGTCTACGGCCTGATCGCCGCGTGCGTCGGCGCTTTCCTCTACGCCGAGAGCCTGGGCGGCGGCGCCCAGATGGCGCTCTACGCCTCCCTGGGCGCGGTTCCCAGGGCCGTGACCGGCGGGCCGTGGCCCGATGCCTGGTTGGGTCTGCTCACCTCGATCTTCCTGCACGGTAGCTGGCCGCACCTGGGCGGGAACATGCTCTATCTTTGGATCTTCGGCGACAACGTGGAAGACGCGATGGGGCACGGGCGGTTCCTGGCGTTCTACCTCGTCACCGGCGTGATTGCCGCTCTGGCGCACGTGGCCACCTCGCCTTCCTCACCCGTGCCGCTGATCGGCGCGAGCGGCGCGATCGCCGGCGTGCTGGGCGCCTACATCGTCCTCTACCCGAAGGCGCGCATCCTGTCCCTCCTGGTGCTGGGGATCTTCGTCCGCCTGGCGGAACTGCCGGCGGTGCTTGTTCTCTCCCTCTGGTTCGTCATGCAGTTGCTGTCCGGGGTGGCGACGCTGGGCTCACCCGCGGTCACCACGGTGGCCTGGTGGGCGCACATAGGCGGGTTCCTGGCCGGGGTTGTGCTCATGCCTGCGTTCGCCAGGCGCCGCGGCGGCCGCTTGGCGTAGCCCGAAGCCCTGGGCCGCTTCTCGCGCTCCGCCGGTTCTGCTATAGTGTGGCGCGTGGCCCGTATTGGGTTAGCTAAGGAGGGTGAGAATGCGCAACATTACCGTGGACGTCCTGGCCCGCACGCCTGTAGCCCGTCACAAGGTCGAGATTGTGGAGCGCAAAGGGGTTGGCCATCCAGACTCGATCTGCGACGCCATCATGGAACGGGTCTCGATCGCGCTGAGCCGCGAGTACCTGCAGCGCTTCGGCCGGATTCTCCACCACAACATTGACAAGGCGTTTCTGGTGGCCGGCAACGCAGAGATCCGGTTGGGTGGGGGCGTTATAACCGAGCCGATGCGGCTAATCTTCGGCGATCGGGCGACCGCGGTGGCCAACGGCGAGGAGATCCCGGTAGCAGAGATCGCGGTGGACACCGCGAAGGCATGGATTCGAGAAAATCTGAGGTTCGTGGACTCTGAGAAACACGTCGCCTACGACGTTCAGATCAAGCCCGGTGCGCCGGAGCTCGTGGACATCTTTTCGCGCGGCGGCGCGCCCGTGGCCAACGATACCTCTGCCGCGGTGGGCTATGCGCCGCTCACGCCCACGGAGCAGGCCGTGCTGGAGACCGAGCGCCTGATGAACTCCCGGACCTTCAAGGAGCACTTTCCCGAGGTGGGGGAGGACATCAAGGTCATGGGATTCCGGCAGGAGGACGAGCTCCACATGACCGTTGCGGTGGCCTTCGTTGACCGCTTCATTGACAGCGAGGCCACCTACCTGCGACGGAAGGCCGAGCTGCACGCCGCCGTATCTGACCGGCTGTCAACGCTGCAGTCCTTCAAGAAGGTTCATCTATACATCAACACGCTCGACGAGCCCGGCCGCGGCATCGGGGGCATGTACCTGACCGTGACAGGCACATCAGCCGAGAGCGGCGACTCGGGCCAGGTGGGACGCGGGAACAAGGTCAACGGCGTGATCGCCCTGAACCGTCCTATGGGGACCGAGGCCGCGGCCGGTAAGAACCCGGTGTCGCACGTCGGCAAGATCTACACGATCATGACGCACCAGGTGGCCAACAGGATTCACCAAGACGTCCCCGGCGTTGATGAGGTCTACGTTTGGTTGCTCAGCCAGATCGGATCGCCGGTGGACCAGCCCAAGGTTGCCGCTGTCCAACTTGTGCTGGCGCGGCACGCCCGCCGCAGCGCGGTGGAACGACGGGTTCGCGAGATCCTCGACTATGAACTGGCCAACATCCGGCAGCTGTCGCAGGATCTTGCCGAGGGGCGCTACCAGGTCTGCTGAGGGCCGCCGGCTTCCCGGAGCGGCCGCCGTCTTCCTGTTGGTGACGGCGCTCGCTGCCGTGGCGTCGGGGTGTCAGGTGCACCGGCGGGCAGCGCCCGTCGGCATCGGACTGCTGCAGGTGGGCGACGTCGTGCGCGCCACCGACAGGCCTGCGCTGAGCCCTGTGGCATGGTCGCCGGACGGCGGGCAGTTCGCCTATGGTAGCCGCGACGGCGTCTGGGTCCACGATGTCGGTGATGCGGCCGGCAAGAAGATCGCGCCGGGCGAGGCGGTTACGGCCGTGGCATGGTCACCGGCCGGTGGCACGCTGGCCTACGTGGACCGCGGCACCCTCTGGACCGTTCAAGCGGATGGAAGCCACCGCCGCCAGATTCCCATCAAGGGGATTGCCGCCAGCCCAACCTGGGCGCCGGGAGGCGACCGGCTCGTCGTTGTGGTACGGACGGTGGGAGCCGGCCCCGCGGCCTCGCAACTGTGGATCGCCGATTCCAACGGCGCCCCACCCCGGCAGATCGGGTGGCAGCATAAGGGGCGTCACATAGGGGCCCTGGGGTGGTTCCCGGACTCGTTGCATCTTTTCGTAGGGTTGACCGCGCAGGGCAGTGAGGCAACGGTCGAGTGGTGGCAGGTGCGCACGGCCTACCCCGATTCCCGCCGGCTTCCAGGACCACCGGTTCCGGCGCTGGAGGCGGTGCTCTCCCCCTCGGGCGAGTGGGTAGCGTTCGTTGCCGGGATTCCTGGCGCGGAACGCGCCCATGTTGTCCGCCGCGGCGGCGGTGGCATGGCCCCGGTCTCGCCCGCCGTCCGGCGCCTGAGCGGCCTGACCTGGTCCCCGCACGGGGACAAGCTGGCATACGGGTTGATGAAAGACGAGGCGGCGGCCGAGATCTACGCAACCTCGGTCTCGCGCGCAACCCCGGTGCTGGTTGCCAGCTACCGGATCGAGTTCCCGGACCCATCCGTTGCCCTGTCCCTGGCGTGGTCGCCGGATGATGGACGGTTGGCCTTTGGCACGAACACCGGAACTCACGCTGGACCGGTTTGGCGTGTCCGGTTCCGGGCCCGATAGGGACAGGTCTGATCCGCGACTCGGGGTTGACATCACCGGCAGACCCCAGAATAATGAGGAACGATTCCGCGTTACTACCTATGGATTGCTACGAAGAACGGTTCGCCTGTCCATTGGAGGGACCAGATGCCGATCTACGAATACCGCTGCACTCGGTGCCAGCACGACTTTGAGATCTTCCATCCCGTGGGTGAACCCGCGCCCGCCTGTCCGCAGTGTGGCGGGGATGCCCGGAAGGTATACTCTTCGGTCGGCCTGATCTTCAAGGGCAGCGGGTTTCACAGCACCGACTACCGGAAGAGTTCACCTTCCGGCAACGGCGACACCGCACCGAAAGACCCTGCCAGCGTCTCTGGGACCACGCCGCCATCCGCGCCGGCCGCTTCCGAGAAGTCCTAGGGCAAGACCTCCCCGGCTTCACACCCGCCCGGGCAACTTCTGCGGCCATCGCCCTCCTGGCGGTGGTCGCGTTTGCCGTTCCCGTCCATGCCGCGGCTGACCGTCTGCTGACGGTCGCCAGCATTGGCTACGACGGTCGGGTGCGGCTCGGCGCCTGGGCGCCCGTTTGGATTGATCTGGTCGCCCCGCCTGGCGGCGTGGACGGAATGCTGCGGGTTGACACCTCTGGCCCCTCGGGCCAGGCCGGTACGAGCTTTGCCGCGCCGGTTCGGGCGGCCCCGGGCGCCCGCCTGAGGGTGTTCGTGCCCGTGGTCTTCTACGATGCGCGTTCACCGGGCACCGTGCAGCTGCACGACCGGATGGGGCTGGTGGAGTCGCTTGCTCTGCCGCGCCTGCAGCCCATGGACGAGATCGTGACGGTTCTCTCTACCGAACCACTGGGCATCGAGGGTGTCGCCGTGCGCCTGGCCGGCCTCGGGGTGGCCTACATGGAGCCTGAGGCGCTGCCGCCGGTGTGGCAGGCTTACCAGGCGGTTCGGCTGCTTGTGGTTCGGGATCTGGACGAGCGCAGGGTCACCGATCAGCAGCGCCGAGCCATTCAAGAGTGGGTGTGGTCAGGAGGCCGGCTGCTAGCAATGCCGTCAGGAGACGATGTGCGGCACCTGCGCGGTCCGACGCTGAGACCCTTGCTTGCGCGCGCTGCCGACGGAGGCGCGGGGCTCGGCAGAATCACGGTGTGGAGGCGCGACGCCGCCCTGCCTGAGCACCGCGGCCGGCCCATCCAGGAGCGGGCATGGGAGCAAGTGCTGGCAGGCGACCTCAAGCCAGTGGCGCCGGGCCTGGAGGCCACGGTGCCGTTGGACCGCGGGGTCCCGCCGCGCGCCCAGGCAGCGATTGGGATCCTGGTGCTGGCATACCTATTGGTGGTGCGCAGGATCAGCCGGTTTCTCGCTGGGCTCCGGCCTGCGGGCGTGATTGCGACCGCCCTGGTGCTGGCGGTTGCTACCGGTGCCGCGGTACGGGCGGCCGCGCTCACCCTCCGCGCGGCCTCCGGCGTGGTTGCTTCCAGCGTGATCGAGGGGTTGCCAGGAACCGGCCACGGCCTGCTCGCGGTAGCCGCCAGGCCATCCTATGCGAATGGTCAGGGCGGCGCCGTGCTGGCAGGGCCGGACCTGCTGCTGCGCCCGTCCGTGCCTGCTCGGCTTCGCGTGGTGTACTCTGAGAGAACCTCGCTAGAGGGCAGCGCCAGTGGCGTGCTTCTCACCGGCACCGCGATCATACCGCTGCCGGTCTCCGGGACCTATGCGGCAAAGCCGGGGGGGGCTGAGGTCACCGTGGCCAACCGCTCGGGCCACAGCATTGAGCCGGCCTGGGTGTACGCGGCCGGCAGGGCCCAGCCAATACCCGCGGTGGGTCCCGAAGCGCGGATTGCGCTCGATGATCGGCAGTGGCAGGTTCCTGGAAGGCTCCAGCGCGCAGCCCCCAATCCCGCCCTCCTGGCATGGGCGTTCGCGCGCCTGGAGGCCGGTGATATACTGAGAAAAGAGCCGGCCTGGTTGCTCGGCTGGATCCGCGACCCTGCGGCTGGACTCCTGTGGGGCAACCGACCAGAGCCGCCGCTGCAGCTCATACTGGTACCTCTCACCGCGCCGTGAGCAGCGGCCGAGGTGCGGCTATGCCAGGCATCAACGCCGTGGCCCGAGGGGATCTGCGCATCCGGCTGGGTACCCCCAGGGGCATCTGGACACAGACCGTACTTCTGGCGGTCTGCGGCGCCCTGGTGCTGCTGACGCTTCCCTCGGAGTCCGGCGCCTTCGGCCTGCGCGACGCCGAACTCCTCTCACTGTTGCTGACGGTCCAGATGCTGGCCGTTACCTATGTGTCGTCGGCCGTCGCTTCCTCCGAGCTGGCCCTGGAGGGTGAGAAGGGGATACCGGACCTGACGGTGTCCGCGTTCTCCGCGCACGCCATAGCGGCCGGCAAGTGGCAATCCAGCGCCGTCTACGCACTCTACCTGGTCGCGATCCTGCTCCCACTCGTTGCACTGGGTACTGCCTTGCGCGGCGGCCATATGGCAACGGTCGCCTTGGCTGGGGTGCTGACCTTGGCCGTCGCCACGGCCGCGGGGGTCTGGGGGGCCTGGCTGGGAGGGCACTTCGCCTCGGAGTTCGCGCGCACCATCGTGCACTGGGGATCTCTGGCCGCGCTGTTCGGCGGAGCGGCGGCTCTGCCCGAGCCGTTGTGGGCGGCCAGTCCAATCCGGATGGTTGACCACGTGGTGCACAGCGGATGGCACTGGTGGATGGGCGTTGCAGGTGCGGTCTACCTGGCTGTCTCGGGCCTGGGTGTCCACTTGATCGCCGGTCAGGTGGACGCGATGCGGGCCGAGGGCCGTGGCGGGTAGGGCGTCATGATGGCAGCTTCAATTGAGAACCGGCTTGCCTTGGAGCGCGGCCAGGTCCTCGAGGCCGTTGCGGCCGCCTGCTGGCGTCTGGCCGCGCGCCGCGCCTGGCTGTGGAGCGGACGGGTTGCCCTGATTTGGATTCTAGCAGTGCTGGCACTCGTGCTCGCGCGCGCCGTGATTCCGATCACCCTGCCCTACGCCCTGCTGTGTGGGCTGGGGCTGGCTGCCGGCGTGATCACCTTCCTGCTGCTGTTTGCCGCGTGGCGCGTGCCGCCCCTCTTGGCCGCGCAGATCCTGGACCACCGGTTCGAGGGGCGTGACCGGATGGCCACGGCGGTTGAGGTGCTGGCCGGGACGCACCCGCCCACGGCGCTGTCACCCGCGGTGGTGGCCGATGCCGCGCGCTGGGCAGCCGCCCAGGCGCCCCAGGGTCGCGTGGGATGGTTGCCCGGCCGTCCGATGTGGGCTGCCGTGGGGCTGGCCGCGGTTACCGTCGCGGCCGGTTGGTTCCTCACCGGGATCTCGGTGCCCGGGACGCCCGCGCGCCAGGTGGCGCAGACCATTCGCCAGGAGGGCCGCCGCATCGAACGGGCGGCAGGTGCGATGGACGACCAGGCGCGTCTCGACCGCGCCCGGGCTACGCGGCGCATGGCCGGTCCGCTCCGGCGCCTGGGCGAGGACCTTCAGCGCGAGCGGCTGGACCGCTACGAGGCGCTGTCGCGCATCGAGTCGCTGGGCCGTCAGATCGAGGCGTCCCGCCGGCAGGTGCGGGCAAGGCGCGAGCAGTCCGGAGAGAGGCCGGCCATGCCCGATTCCGCCCTGCCGCAGCAGCTCTTCCGCCAGCGCGCCGCCCTGGACCGGACGATCAGACAGTTCCAAGAGATCGCCGAGCGCTTGGCGCAGAACCCATCGCCAGAGGAACGCCGTTCCCTGATGCGCCAGCTCGAAGCCCTGTCTCAGGGTGGGAGTGAGGGGGAGGTTCCGACCCGCGGGCGCGAGCAGGCCGCGCAGGCCAGGCGGCAGGCGGCTACCGGGAACGCCGCAGGGGCCAGACAGGCGCTGCGGCAGGGCGCGCTGGACATGGAGGAGCTCCGGGCGATGCTGGCCGACGAAGAGGGACTAACGCAGGCGCAGCGCGACCTGCGCAGGTCGGCGGACCGGATAGCGCGTGGAGGAAGCGGCGCGCCAACTCAATCGGAGCAACCGCCTCAGGCCACTGTGCAGCCGGGCGGCGCGGCGCCGGGGCGGCAGCAGCTCCAGCAGGGAGAGGGACCGGCTGAGCAGGAGCCGTCTCCCGGCCCCAATCAGGGGACCACCGCCGGGCAGGGCGCGGTCCAGGACAGGTTGGGAGAGCGTACTCTCCGACTGGAGGGCGAACGTCCGCAGACCCGCATCCGCGGGATGCAGGGCGAGGGCCGCGCCGCGACCTCGGACCTGCTGGGGCCCGGCAGGCAAGGGCAGGTGCGGGGGGCGCCGGGGCGCGCGCCCGAAGCGGCGCGCGCTGAGGCCGACCGCTACATGTCGCGCATGCGCATCCCGCCGGAATACCGTGAGATAGTGCGCAGGTACTTCGAGGCGCTGGCCGGGTCACGCTAGACCGCCGCGCGAGGGCGAGGAGACGATTCGTTGATGGATGCCGCCGCTTTTCGGACCACCTTTGCCGTGATCCGCCGCGAGATTCAGCGCGTCATGGTCGGGCACGAAACGCTGATCGAGCACGTGCTGTACGCGATGTTCGCCAACGGCCACGTGCTGCTGGAAGGCGTCCCTGGGTTGGGCAAGACGCTGCTGGTCAAGACGCTGGCCCAGTGCCTCGACCTGCGGTACTCGCGGATCCAGTTCACGCCTGACCTGATGCCCGCG
>JBKJJG010000001.1:0-3098 GCA_046598155.1 bacterium
CTCGCCGCCGTCGGGATCGCCGCGAACACCCCGCCGAGCCCGCTCAACCCGTGGTTCGTGGACACCGCCCTGCACGCTATGGGCATCCCGCACAGGGACTACAACAGCTGCTGGCCCGGTGACGGCGCCATCGTGATTCTCCCCACCGCTCCGGCCGGCGCGGTGGACGCGGCGCTGGGCGCCGCAGGCACGTACTACGATCCCAACCGGCACGCCCGCGAGTTCGAAGCCGCGTACTGGGAGCGGCTGTTTACCTACAAGGACCCCGGCACCGCCCGCATCCCGGGCTGGCCCGGCGACCCCGTCATGGAGTCGCTCAAAGAAACCATCGTCGGCAGCCTCCCCTTCCCCACCAACCTCGCTTTGATGCAGACCTACCAGGCGCGCGGGATCATCCCCTTCTTGCAGCTACGCGGGGAGTACCGGCCGGTCTGCTTCTTCTTCGTCTGCTTCTGGTTTCCAAAGTGCATAGTGCGGTTTGAACCAACCTCCGAGGGCTACGGCATCCGCGGCATCAGGTAGTACGCCTTCGGCGGAGGACGTAGACGACAGTTATCAGGCTGTAGGAGGTCAGGAGTATGCACCCCATCATTCCGCTTACGAGCGTCAGACCGTTCTACCCGCGCCTGGGGAAGATCTCCGCCGGCTACAAGGCCGCGAAGGTCGAGGGCGGCAAAACCATCACGTTCCCGGTCCGCAGCGAGACCCTCGTGTTCCGCAGCGACGACCGCGAGCGCCTCGAGACCGTCGCGAAGGTCCTGGGCGGCGACGTCACCCCCTCTCCCGACCCGAAGACCGAGGGGACGTGGCGCGTCGTCACCAAGGCCAAGGAGGTCGAGGTCATCGTCCCCGCCGACGACGAGCGGGGCTGGTCGGCAATGTACGAGTATTGGGGCGCGTCCGGTAAGCTGCGCGAGTGCGATGGAACGCGCTGCGCGTTCACGATCGACTTGCAGACCGGTGAGCGCCGCGAGGACGTCCCGTGCGTCTGCGCCGCGCAGGAGCTGGAGGGGGACCAGGCGTGCAAGCTCACCAGCCGCCTCAACGTCTTCATCGCCGCCCTCATCGACGCGCCCGGGCTCGGCATCTGGCAGGTGGAAAGCCGCGGCGTCTCCACGTTCCTGGAGATCCAGGGCGCGGTCAGCTTCATCCGGAGCGTCGGCGCCATGCACGCCATCCCGGGCAGCATCCGGGGCGTGCCGCTCATCTTGAAGATCAAGATCAACGAGGTCATCCACGAGGGTAAGGTCCGCCGGTTCCCCACGCTGGGATTGGTCGCCAAGCAGTCCCTCAAGCAAGCCTTTGAGCGCGCGCGGGCGCTGCACGACCGCATCGACGGCGCGCAGATCCCGCCACCCGACCGCGAGACGCCTCCGCTCGGCGCCGCCCTTACTCCCGAGCAGGCGCGCGCGGCCGAGGAAGCTGAGGCCGCACTCCCGGCCCTGCCGCCTCCGTCGCAAGCCCCACGCGTCAAACCCGCGGCTGTTGCGGCCACCCCGGCGGGCCCTGCCGCCGGCGCGCCGAACGCCCGAGCGCGCCCGGAGCGGCCCGGCGCGCCCCGCCGCGACTACACGAACTTCTGGAAAGCCGTTAACGCCGCGGCGGCCCGCGAGGGCGACGCGGACGGGAAGGCATGGCTCGCTCGTCTCACCAACGGCACGAACGACCCGCGGCAGATCGACGACGCGACGTTCACCGGGCTCCTGGCGGTCGCCCGCCGGGTCGTGAACGGGGAAAGTGGCACCCGGAACCCCACACCAGCTGCCGCACGGAAGGCCGCGGTCCCCGTACCGCCAGCGCTCCCGGAGAAAAGCGAGCCGCCGCCCCCACCGGCACCTGCCGGCAACGCGCCCGGCCAGGCTGAAGGCCAGTACGAGCAAACCTTACTGGTCACCGATGGAGACGCGCCGCCGCCCGCACCGGCGTCTGCCTCGGCCGGGCCGATCACGCGGGAGCAGATGCGTGTGATCCAACAGCTGTGGCGCAACCAGCAGGTGCACCCGAACGCCCAGTACGAGCAGGTCCGCCTGGTCACCGGCGGCCGCGCCATGCTCGTCGCCCGGCTCACGGAGGACGAAGCAGCCAGGCTCATCGACTTCATCACCGCTGCTTCCGCCGGCCGCACCGCGGGCGTGACGCGCTGACCCGCGATGAAAACGACGATCACACTACCCGACGAGACCCTCCGCGCCTTTGGGGGAAACGAGTTGCAGGCACGCGTCTTCCACGAAAAGTACGCGCTCCGCGATAACTCCGATCAGGTTCAGGAGACTACCCCGGCGCAGATGTGGACCCGCGTGGCGTGTGAGATCGCCTCCGCGGAGCCGGACCCCGCGCGGGTGGCCGAGTGGGAGGCGGAGTTCTACTGGCTGCTCTCGGACTTCCGCTTCCTGCCCGGCGGCCGCATCATGCACGGCGCGGGTAACCCGCGGAAGGTGACGCTGCTGAACTGCTACGCTACCGCCATCCGCGAGGACAGCATCGAGGGGATCTACGACACAACCTACCGCGCGGCGAAAACCTATAGTCGCGGCGGCGGCACCGGGATCGACCTCACCCCGCTGCGCCCGAAAGACGCGCCTGTGCACAACGCAGCCCGCGCAAGCACCGGTGCAGTGTCCTTCATGGAGCTCTTCTCTCTCACCACCGGGCTCATCGGCCAGGAGGGACGCAGAGGGGCTCTCGTGATCACCATCGCCGACCACCACCCCGACGTGCTGGACTTCTGCCGGGTCAAGCGCAACCTCACCGCCATGCGCTACGCCAACATCAGCGTGCGGCTGTCGGACGCGTTCATGAAGGCCGTCGAGGCCGACGAGCCGTGGACGCTGTGGTTCCAGAGCGACGTCGTCGGCCGGATTGAACGACAGATCCGCGCCCGCGAGCTGTGGAGTGAGCTCATCAAGGGCGCGCGCGACTGGGCGGAACCAGGGGTGCTGTTTTGGGACACGGTGCTGCGACACGGCACCAGCAACTATAGCGGGATGACGCCGATCTCAACCAATCCTTGTGGTGAGGTCCCGTTGGAAGACGGGGGCGCCTGCAACCTGGGCTCGATCAACCTGGCGCGCTTTGTCACCGATCCGTTCACGCCGAAG
>JBKJJG010000045.1:0-2130 GCA_046598155.1 bacterium
CGACCGCCTGCGGTCCGCACCTGGCTGAACCGCTTGAAAGTGCTCCGAACCTTGAACTGGGCGTACGCCGCCAGCACCAGGGCGGGTATCAGAATCAGGAACGTACCGTCAGCGAAGAACATGCGCTTCCCCCTTTGGCACCTTACCCTTTATCACAACACCCTTCATTTTATCACAACGGGCGCACCGGATCGGGCGCCGGCCCCGATGGAGTCTCGACATCGCCCAACCGGTCGCCCGCGGTGATGCGGTGACCGCGCGCAAACGCCGATGCAGGCATGCGGCGGCCTCCCTCGGGCTGCACCTCGATGAGCGCCACGGCGCCCTCGCCCGCGGCAACCGTGATCCCGGCTTCCCCTGCCTCCAGTACCTGCCCCGGAGGGCCCTGCCCGTCTGTCGCCAGCGCCCGCCAGACCTTTAGCACGCCGCCGTGCCACGTCGTGTGGGCGCACGGCCAGGGGTTCATGGCGCGGACCAGGTTGACCAGGGTCTGGGCCGGGCGCGCCCACTGAATAGCGCCGTCGGCCTTCGAGAGCTTCCCCGCGTAGGTCGCGCGCGCGTGGTCCTGCGCGCGGCGGGGGGCCTCACCCCGGGCGATCTGACCGACGGCCAGAAGGAGCAGAGCGGCGCCCTCCTGGGCCAGGCGCGCCTCGAGTTCGCCGGCGGTCTCCTCGGGCCCAATGGCGACCCGGCGCTGGAGGATGATGTCGCCGGCATCGAGCTCCTCGGTCAGGTACATCACGGTGACGCCGGTCGTGGCCGCGCCGTCGGCGATCGCCCGCTGGATCGGCGATGCCCCCCGGTACTCCGGAAGCAGTGACGGGTGGAGGTTAATGCATCCCATCGGCGGGAGCGCAAGCACGCCGCTGGGCACGAGCCGACCGTACGCCACCGTCACCAGGAGGTCTGGCCGCAGCGTGGACAGCTCTGCCAGTGCCTCCGCCGACCTCAGACTATTGGGCTGGAACAGCCGCAGTCCCATCTCCCGCGCCGCCACCGCCACCGGAGGCGGGGCTGGGACCAGGCCCCGGCCTGAGGGGCGGTCGGGCTGGGTCACGACACCGACCACGGTCAAGGCTCGGGCGACCGCGTGCAACGAGGGGAGCGCGAAGGCTGGGGTGCCCAGGAACACCGCCCGGAGGGAGTCCAGCCGCCCCACGGTCACTCGGCCGCCGGGGCGGCCTCGCCTGGGGCGGTCACGCATCCAATGGTGCTGGGATCGCGGACCCGGTCGAGAAACAGGATGCCGTCGAGGTGGTCAATCTCGTGCAGCAGAACGCGCGCCAACAGCCCGGTGGCCTCGATCGTAACCCGGCGCCCGCGGCGGTTCTTGCCCTGCACCGAGATCACCGCTGCCCGGGGAACGTCCCCGTACATGCCGGGAACGGACAGGCAGGCCTCGGCGGCCGTCTCCTCACCGGAGGAACGGATCACCTCTGGATTAACCAGCGTCACGGTGCGGTCCTCCACGTGCGCGACGATCACGCGCACGCCCTCGCCTAGCTGCGGCGCAGCCAGGCCCAGACCGTTGGCGGCCCGCGTGGTGTTTAGCATCGTCTCGATGAGCCGCTGGATCTCCCGCGTCACCTTCCCAACGGGAGCCGCACGCTTGCGCAGGACCGCCGCCTTGGGGTCCCAGACCGTGATGATCTCCACGCCCACCACGATAGCACGGGCAGGCCATGGCTTCAACGCGCTCCGGATCGCGCCCGTCGCCTCAGAGGTCGTGCGGGTCAACGTCAGCACTGATCCGCACGTCACGGGGCACGCCGATCCCCAGCAGCAGGGGCCGCACAAGACGGTTGGCATCTGCCCGGTCTGCGGCCTTCACGACGATCTCCCAGCGCGCCCTCCCCTCCCACGGTGCGCCTGCCTCCGGGATCGGGCCCAGGACCTCGAGGTCCGGCGGCGCGGCGGCGGCGAGCCGGGCAGCGACGGCCTCGGCGGCCGCCTGTGCTCGGGCTGTGACGCGGAGCACCGTCAGGGACCGGAACGGTGGATACCCCAGCGCCGCGCGCATCTCTAGTTCCCCGGCGTAGAACGACCTGAGGCTGGTGGCGGTGGCTGCGCGAACGGCCGGATGTGAGGGATCGGCGGTCTCAACGAGTAGCAGCGCGCGGGTTGCCATGC
>JBKJJG010000195.1:0-2677 GCA_046598155.1 bacterium
ATCTCCTGGGCCGCGCGCGTGTAGCCGTCGGCACGGGAGGCCGGGTCCGTGCCGTTCACGTCATGAATCTGCAGCGAGTTGATCAGCACTGTCCCGTCCGGGAGCTTGCCGATGTTCAGATCGTGAGCAGAGAGCCGCGGGTCGGCGGGGTGGTACCCGCGCATCGCCTCCCTGAAACCCCAGGCGTATCCGTTGAAGGCGCCGCTGGGCTGCCGGCCGCGCCTGTGGGCATACGCGTACCGTACGATCTCCGGCCAGTCTACTTCGGCCACACGGTACATCAATGTCGCAGGCATGGCCCTGCGGTCCACCCCGGAGGACTCCCGGCCGTAGGTGAACGGCACACCGGCGGCAGCCGCCAGATCGCCGTCATCGGTGGCGTCCACGGTGACCGCCGCGTGGATCGGGGCCGTTGCCTGGTCCGGAAGGCGCACCCATGCCCCCCTGGCACGGCCTTCCACAACGATGGGCTCAACACGCTCTATGCCCAACAGGGAAACTATCCCGGGCTCGGCCTCCACCTTGTTCCGTAGGATGATGCGGACCCTGCGGGGATCAAAGGTGATTCCCCCGATCTCCCGATAGATCTCCAGGAAGATCCCCTTGATGAGGTTCTCCCCGTTGGGTCCACGGCTCACGTCCACCGTGTTGAGCATGGCGCCCGTCATCACCGTCCCGAGGAACGGGCGGCTCTCCACGAGGACCACCACCATGCCCTGGCGCGCCGCCGCGAGCGCCGCGGCCACGCCTGCCGGGCTTCCTCCGACGACGAGCACGTCGGCCCGAAATCCCGGCGGCCTGGTGTCCTGCCGCAGGAAGGCCGGCTGGGCGAGCACGGCAGCGGTGGCAAGGGCCAGGGCGACAAGAACGGTCCGCCGGGTTCCGAAGCGCATCGGTTCGGGCAGGAGCGGTCTCAGGCCGTGTCAGGCCCGGTCAGGGACGCCAGGGAGGTGGCCAGACGTTGATAGGTATCATCAAGGTGCTCAGGCAGCACCTTGACGTCGCCGAGAACCGGCATGAAGTTGGTGTCGCCCGACCAGCGCGGGACGATGTGAAGGTGCAGGTGATCGGCAATCCCGGCGCCGGCAGCGCGGCCCAGGTTCATCCCGACGTTGAACCCGTCGGGCTCCATGGCGCGCTCCAGCCCCCGAACTCCCAGGCTCACCAGCGCCATCAGCGTCTCTCCCTCGCGTGGCGTCAGTTCATCGGGGCGGGCCAGGTGTCGAAGTGGCACCACCATCAGGTGACCGGTGTTGTAGGGAAACCGGTTGAGGATGAGGTAGCCTTCCGGGGCTCGGTGCAGGATCAGGGCGGCCCGGTCGTCGCCTGAGGTCGGCGCCTCACAGAGAACGCAGCCGCTCACGGGAGGGGCGGCGATGTAGGCGTACCGCCACGGGGCCCACAGCCGCTTCACTGCCCGCCGCTGTCGAACCGGCGCAGCGCGTCGGCCGCGGCGGCCTGTTCCGCTTCCTTCTTGCTCTGACCGCCGCCCTCTCCGAGCGGCTTGCCGGCGGCCTCAACGACGACGACAAATGTCCGCGCGTGCTCGGGGCCCTCGGCGCGGGCGACGCGGTACTTGGGCATCTGACGGCGGCGCTGCAGCCGTTCCTGGAGTTGGCTCTTGAAGTCGTCGCCGACGCGCTGGATGTCCTCGGCCAGCTCTCCTAGCCAGCGTATCACAAGGGCGTGCACCACGCCGTAACCCGAGTCCACGTACACCGCGCCAATGACCGACTCCACGGAGTCAGCCAGCATCGAAGCACGCTGCCGCCCGCCTCCCTTCTCCTCCCCACGGCCCAGCATCAGGTAGTCGCCCAGGTTCAGCCGCCTGGCGACCGTGGCCAGGGCACCCTCGTTTACCAGTTTCGACCGGTTCTTCGCAAGCCCGCCCTCGTCCATGTCCGGGTTCCTGCGGTAGAGGTCATCGGCGACCACCAGACTCAGGACCGCGGCCCCCAGGAACTCCAGCCGCTCGTAGCTCTTGGCAGGGTCGTGACCGCGCTCGTGGCTGAACGACCCGTGGCGCAGCGCCAGATCGAGCAGCGACCGATCGCGGAAGCGCACCCCCAGCCGCTCCTCCAGCGCCGCGAGCTGGGCCAGACGCTCCTGTGACAGTACTTCGCCCACCGCGCCGGTCTCATCGGGCGGGAGGGGCGGTAGCGCACGCTTGGGTCTACGCATGGTATGCCCTCAGCACAAGTGTGGCATTGTGGCCCCCGAACCCGAACGCGTTGGAGATCACCGTGCGCAGCCGTCCGGGGCGGGCCACGTTAGGCACGTAGTCAAGATCGCACTCGGGATCGGGAACCTCATAGTTGATCGTAGGCGGCATTACCTGATGGCGCAACGCCAACGCGCACGCGATGAACTCCACGCCGCCTGCCGCTCCCATCAGGTGCCCAATCATGGACTTCGTCGAGCTGACGGCCAGATGGCGCGCGTGCGCGCCAAAGAGGCGTTTGATCGCCAGCGTCTCAAGCCGATCGTTGTACGGCGTGCTGGTACCGTGCGCGTTGATATAGTCAACCTCCTCCGGCGCGATCCCCGCGTCGGAGAGGGCCGTGGCCATGCTCCGCAGCGCCCCGTCGCCTTCGGGGTCTGGCTGCGTAATGTGGAAGGCGTCGGCGGTTGCGCCGTAGCCGATTACCTCTCCGTAGATCTCGGCCCCGCGCGCATC
>JBKJJG010000254.1:0-5209 GCA_046598155.1 bacterium
CGCCCTGCAGCTCGACCCGGCCGAGGGTGAACCGGGGGAAGGCGTGGATGCCATCCATGCCCACGGTTGCCAGCAGCAGGCCGAGGAACCCGGCCATCCACCCCTTGATCGGATCGGTGGGCGCGGTGAGGCTCCCGGCGATGACTATGCCGAAGATGGCCAGCCAGAAGAACTCCCAGCTCCCGAACTTGAGGGCTACCTGTCCCAGCAGCGGCGCGAAGATGGCCAGCATTGACACGCCAAACAGCGTGCCCAGGGTGGAGGCGGTAACGGACAGGCCGATCGCTTCTGCGGCCCGGCCCTGCATTGCCAGCGGGTAGCCGTCCAGACACACCGCGGCCTGCGCCGGCGTGCCCGGGATGTTGATGAGCACCGCCGACCGGCTGCCGCCCGTGATCGCGCCCACGTAGGTAGCGATGAGCACCGCGATGGCGTAGTCAACCGGAAGGCCAAAGGTCAGGCCCGTGAGGAGCGAGAGCGCCATCGTCGCGGTCAGGCCTGGGAGCATGCCGAAGACGATGCCGATCTGGGCGCCCAGCAGAACCAGGCCCAACATAACCGGGTTCGTGACCAGAGGGGCGAACTCTACCAGGAGGGCCCAGGGTGTCATGGTTTCAGGGCAGCGGTACGAGGAAGACCCGGGTGAACACCCAACTCACCGTGACCGCCGTGATGAGCGCCGACGCGGCGGCCTTCCACGCGCTCGTCCCCCTGAACGCTACGGTCATGGTAAAGACGAAGAGGGCGGTCAGGATCGCGAACGGCATGCGACCCATCAGGAGGGCAAAGGCGAGGGCAAGCGCGAGCGTCAAGGCGACCCGACCGGCTCCCCACTGGAGCGCCGCGGCACGCCACGCTGCTTCCTGCCGGCGGGCGCGCAGGTGTTTCACCCCCCTGGCTGCGAGGAACAGGGCCTGTGCCAGCAGCGCGGCGGCCAGGACCGCGGGCACCAGTCCCGGCGCGTTGAGCCAGGTCCAGTGCATGGTGTGCATCGGCATCCGCAGGGCTCCGATCAGGAAGGCCAGGGAGAGCGCACCGAGAGCCAGACCTGCGGCGACGTCGGCCTGGGCCAACCGGGACGCGTGCTGAGCCGGGAGAGGCTTCCCGTGCCGTGCCGGCAAGTTCAAGGCTTCGGGATGCCCAGATCCGCGGGCGAACGCTTGGCCAGGCCCGCATCGAACAGCGTCCAGGCCACCCTTCTTGCCTTGGCCTCGGTCACATCAGACGCCCGCTTCCCTGAAAGGGCCGCGTGCGCGGTGCCCACGTGCTTGGCAAAACTGCGCAGCGTGAGCATGTCCGCGGCGTACTGGAACGCCTCGTCAATCGCCGCGACCACTGCTGCCGGAAGATCTCTGGGGACCATGACCCCGAAGTACGAGCCTGTCTCCGGGAAGTTGGGAATGAAGGTGGTAATCGCGGGGATGGTGCCGTACTCGTTCAGTTCCAGCGGGGTGCTAGACATCACGGCCAGCGCGCGCAGCCGCTTGGCCCGCAGCATCTCCGCGGCTTCCATGGAGAGCTGCATCACCACTTCCACCTCGCCAGCCACGGCGGCGACGACGGCAGGCGCCCCGCCCGCGTAGGCGATGTGCCGGTAGGTCGTGCCCGCGGCCAGCCTGAACGTCTCAGCCGCCAGGTGCCCGGAGCTGCCGGCACCCGCGGAAGAGACCGTCACCGCACCGGGCCGCGCCTTCATGGCGTCAATCAGGCCCTTCACGTCCTTGATCGGGGAATCGGCCCGCACCGCGATCACGTTTGGGGCGTAGAGAGAGTAGAAGTACAGCCAGTCCCTGTGGGTCAGGTCGAGCTGGCCCAGAACCGCGTAGCTGATGGCCGCCGTGCTGGAATTGGCGGTCCAGGTGTAACCGTCGCGGGGACGGTCCCAAACTTCCTTCATGCCGATCGAGCCGCCACCGCCAGGGCTGTTGATGATCACGATCTTCTGGCCCAGCGGCTTCTCCATCTGGCTGGCCATGATCCGCGCGGTCATGTCCGTGGAACCGCCGGCGGCCCAGGGAACTATGATGGTGATCGGCCGGACAGGCCGCCACGGGGCCGGACCTGCCTGGCCTGGATCCACTCCTATCAATCCTGCCACCAGGAACACCACAATCGCGGTCGTTGTCAATCTCCTCACGTCAGGTGCCTCCCCTCGGTTCCTCATGTCGTCACCTAATCATTTCCCCAAAGCATCACGCAGACCTTCTCGGGTGCGGTGCGCTTGTTTGCTCCACGATTGTGCCCCGATGTGGGGTCTGATATCCTCAAACAATGAACGCGTGGCCTCGGGGTGACGCTTGGAGGTAGTGCTTGCCAGGCATCAAGGGTTCTGCGGTGGAGTCCGGCGCGCGGTGGAGATGTCTGAGGCCGCGGCGTGCGGGCACGCCGGCGGCGTTCAGACCTGGGGCCCGTTGATCCACAACCCGCAAGTGGTTGGGCGGCTCGAGGAAGCCGGCATCAGCATGGCTGATGACCTCCGAAACCTGGGCGGCGAGGCCTTCGTCGTTTCTGCCTACGGGGTCGAGCGTGCGGTGCTGGAAGCCGCCAGGGCGCACGGGATGACCGTGGTGGACGCCACCTGTCCGGTTGTCACGCGGGCCCATTCGCTGGCCTACCGCCTGGCCGAGGAAGGCTATCAGGTGATCGCGGTCGGCGATCACGGACACCCCGAGATGGTGACCCTCAAGGAAGCGCTGGGCGACCGCGTGACCGTGGTGCACAACCGCGCGGAAGCCGCGGCGGTGCGACTGCGCGGCAAGACCGGCGTAATCTCGCAGACCACGCAGTCCGTGAAGAACTTCAGGGAGGTCGTGGGCGACCTGGCGCTGCGCACCAGAGAACTGAAGGTCCACAACACCCTCTGCCCGGCCATCACGGTCAGGCAGGAGGAGGCCGAGGTCATGGTCGGAGAGGTGGGTGCCCTGGTCGTGGTGGGCGGACACCACAGCAGCAACACCACCCGCCTGGCCGAGATTGGCCGGTCGCGCTCGTTGCCCACCTATCACATCGAGGTCCCGGGCGAACTCGATCCGGCCTGGTTTGCAGGCATCGAGCGGGTGGGCGTGATGTCCGGCGCATCCACTCCTGACTGGATCATCGCCGAGGTCGTCGAGCGGCTCCGACAGATCGGGCGCGACACGGAGCAGGCCGCCACCCGGCTGGTTCCATGACCACCCGGACCTCGACGCCGGTCGTCGCCATCATTGGCCGGCCCAACGTCGGCAAGTCCGCCCTGTTCAACCGGCTGGTCAGCCGGCGGCACGCCATCGTGGAGGACCATCCCGGCGTCACCCGCGACCGGCTCTACGCGGTTACTGAGTGGAGCGGCCGCCGTTTCACGGTGGTGGACACGGGCGGGCTGCGGTCGGCGCCGGCAGAGGGCCTCGAGGTCAAAGTGCGGGCGCAGTCCGACGCAGCGCTTGAGGAGGCCGACCTGGTCCTGTTCGTGGTGGACGTGCGCGACGGGATCCTACCCGAGGACCGCGACATTGCTGAGATCGTCCGCCGCGCGCGCGCCCCGGTACTGGTCGTGGCCAACAAGGTGGACGGGCCGGCTCAGGAGATCGGGGCACAGGAGTTCTTCGAGCTGGGGCTTGGGGTTCCGTTCCCGGTTTCCGCGATCCACGGCCGGGGGAGCGGTGATCTGCTGGACGCGGTGGTGGCTCTCCTGCCGGCGGAAGCACCGCTGGCCGAGACCGGAGAGGCCGTTGGGGAGCCGATCGCGGTGGCGATCGTCGGCCGGCCCAACGTGGGCAAGTCGTCGCTGGTCAACACGATGCTGGGTGAGGAGCGCGTGGTGGTGGACGCCACGCCGGGCACCACCCGCGATTCGGTGGACACGCCGTGCGAGCGGGGCGGCCGTAACTACGTGCTGGTGGACACCGCGGGACTGCGTCGCCGCGCGCGGGTCGCCGCGGCCGTCGAGGCCTACAGCGCCGGTCGTGCACGGACCGCAATCGAGCGGGCGGACGTGGCGGTGCTGGTGCTGGACGGCTCCGAGCCGGTTTCCGACCAGGACCAGCGGATCGGCCGCGAGATCGCCGATGCCGGGCGCGGGGTTCTGGTGGTTATGAACAAGTGGGACCGCATCGCGACCTCGCTCGCACCGGACCGGCCGCGCGAGCAGGCGGCCCGGCGGGCGCTGCGCTTCCTGAGCTACGCCCCGATCCTGGCCGTTTCGGCGACGGAGGGGTGGGGGATCGCGGAGATATTCGACGCGGTCGCGCGCGTGGCAGAAACCCATCGTGGACGAATCGCCACCGGCCCGCTCAACCGGGTTATCGGGAACGCGGTGGCTCTTAGAGAGCCACCAGCAGATTCTTCGGGCCGGCGGCTGAAGGTCTTCTACGCGACACAGCCCGCGACGCGGCCACCCACGGTGGTGTTGTTCGTGAATGATCCGGCCAGGATGCCGCAGGCCTATCTCCGGTACCTAGAGCGAGCAATCAGGGCGGCGTTCGACCTGACCGGCACGCCGCTGCGGCTGGTGCTGCGACGGCGTAGGGGAGAGGAAGGTCGCGCGTGATCGCCACGGCGGCGTTCGCCGTGCTGGGCGCCTACCTGCTGGGCGCCGTTCCGTTCGGCCTGCTGGTAGTGCGCGCCGTCACCGGACGGGACATCCGCAAGGAAGGTAGCGGCAACATCGGCGCCTCCAACGTTTATCGCGTTGCCGGCCCGACGGTCGGCGTCCTGGTGCTCGCGCTGGACCTGCTCAAGGGTCTCCTACCCGTGATCTTCTCGCAGCGCCTGGGCCTGGATTCCGCGACAATCATCGCCGCGGGCCTGGCGGCGATCGCAGGGCACAACTGGTCGGTCTTCCTGCGCGGCGCGGGAGGGAAAGGCGTCGCCACCTCCTACGGCGTGCTGCTGGCGCTCTCGCCGGTCGCCGGTCTGATCGCCGCCGGGATCTGGGTTGCCGTGATCCTGATCACCCGATACGCCTCGCTGGCCTCGCTGCTGGGGGTCCTGTCGGTGCCGGTGGTCATGCGGCTGCGGGCAGAGCCGGCCGTGCACCTCGCCTTCGGTGTCGCCATCGTGGTTTTTGCGTTCTACCGCCACCGCGCCAACATCGGCCGCTTGCTGCGAGGACAGGAGCTGCGGATTACGGGCAGGTCAGGGAAGGCCGCGAGCAAGTAGAGTGATCGGGCAGGGTTGGTTGTTCACCAATCCGGCGGGGTGCTATACTTGGCGACGGACGTCGGGCCGTAGC
>JBKJJG010000003.1:0-11457 GCA_046598155.1 bacterium
CATGGCGATGGCCCTTCGCGTGGCGCAGCGGATCGCATCCGCCGGATAGCGCGCCGGAGCCGTCGCGGCTGCTCAGCCGTAGCCCAGCTCGGCCAGCCGCTCCTCGTCGAACCCGAAGTAGTGCGCGATCTCGTGCACGACCGTGCGCCTGATCTCCTCGCGGATCTCGTCCTCGGTATCGCACTCTTCCTCGATCGGTCCCTGGAAGATGGTGATGACGTCGGGCAGAGTGTAGGGCAGCATGGGGCTCCGATCGGGAAGTGGCGTGCCATGGTAGAGACCGAACAGCACGTCGTCCGGCTCCATCCCGGCGTCGGCGAGATGCTCCTCGGTCGGCCAGTCGTCCACCACGACCTCGATATTGTCCAGGGCGCCGCGCAGATCCGGAGGGATGCCGCGCAGGGCGTCGGCCACGAGTTGCTCGAATCGCCGGCGGCTGATGCGGATCATGTCAATGCCCAGCATATCACCAGGGGCTCACACGGGCAGCAGATGGAACCTCCCGCGCCCGCGGGCCGGGCATATTGCGGCGGGCGGCGCTGTTGTATCAGAATATGGGTTGATCTCCTCGATCGAGAGGGTTCCCGGAGGTTCGTCCTGCAATGCCGATCTACGAGTACGTGTGCAACCAGTGCGGCCGGAGGTTCGAGCAGCTCGTCTGGAGCGGTACGGCCACGGAAGAGATCGTCTGCCCGTCCTGCGGCGAGCGCAACGCGCGCAAGGTGATGTCCACCTTCGGCGTTGGCCGCTCGGCCGGCGCCGGCAGCGCGATCGGCTCATCCTGCCCGGCGGCCACGCCCGGGTGCGACACGGGAGGCTGACGGCTCCAGTAGGGCGGCCGGGCGCCGCCTACGGTTCGAGCCACCCCCGCGTGCGCTCCACGGCGCGCTTCCACCCGCGCAGCGCCGACTCGCGCCGGTCTTCATCCCAGACCGGCTCAAAGGTTCGCTCTGCTTTCCAGAGGGCGCGCAGTTCTTCCGTGGAGGTGAACGCGCCTGACGCCAGGCCCGCGGCGTAGGCTGCCCCGAGCGCGGTCGTCTCGCGCACCGCGGGACGCACCACCGGCACCCCCAGGATGTCCGCCTGAAGCTGCATGAGCAGGTCGTTGCCGGTGGCCCCGCCGTCCACCTTCAGCACGCTCACGGCGCGCCCGCTGTCCGCGACCATCGCGTCGAGCACCTCGCGGCTCTGGAAGCAAATCGCCTCCAGCGTCGCACGGACCAGGTGCGCCTTCGTCACGAACCGCGTCAGCCCCACGATGGCGCCGCGCGCGCTCATGTCCCAGTGTGGCGCAAACAGACCGGAGAACGCCGGAACGAAGTAGATCCCGCCGGCGTCGGGAACCTGCGCGGCGATCGCCTCGGTCTCGGCGGCGCTGGAGATCAGGCCCAGGTTGTCGCGCAGCCACTGAACCGCCGCACCGGTGATCGCCACCGATCCCTCCAGCGCGTAGGCCCGTCCTCCAACCAGATCGTACGCGACGGTACCGAGCAGCCCGCGCGTGCTGCGAACCGGCGCCGCGCCGGCGTGCTGAAGCAGAAACGAGCCCGTGCCGTAAGTGTTCTTGGCCTCGCCGGGCGCGAAGCACGCCTGCCCCACCAGCGCGGCCTGCTGGTCGCCGAGATCACCGCACACCGGGATAGCCTCGCCGAACGGGCCCTCGGCCAGCGTGTGGCCGTACGGCTCGGACGCGGCAGAGGGCCGGATCGCGGCCAGGGCGCCGCCCGGGACCCCGAAGCGGTCCAGGAGCACCGGATCCCAGGTCAGGTCGTCGAGGCTGCACAGCAGCGTCCGCGAGGCGTTGGTGGGATCGGTCACGTGCGCGCCACCGGACGGCCCGCCGGTAAGGTTCCAGATCACCCAGGTGTCAACCGTACCGAGGCGGAGGTGCCCTGCCGCGGCCAGCTCCCGCACCTCGGGTACGTTCGTCATCAGCCAGCGGATCTTCGTCGCCGAGAAGTAGGTGCTGATCGGCAGCCCAGTGCGCGCGCGCACGTCGTCCTGCCACCCGGCCTCGATCAGCGCGCGGCAGTCGGGCTCGGTCCGGGTATCTTGCCAGACGATCGCGTTGTAGGCGGGACGGCCTGTACGCGCGTCCCAGGCGACCACGGTTTCGCGCTGGTTGGTGATCCCCACGGTCAGCACGCGGCCGCGCGGCGCTGCGGCAACCGCCTCGCGCACAACCTCCTGAGTGCGCGCCCAGATCTCAATCGGGTCGTGCTCCACCCAACCGGGCTGCGGGTATATCTGCCGGTGCTCCCGATAGGCCGAGGCGACCGCGCGCCCGCTCAGATCGAAGAGTATGCAGCGCGTGCCGGTGGTGCCCTGATCTACTGCGGCGAGGTAATCGGTCATCGCTCACTCCTCAGCACGAGTTTCCTGTTTCGCCTGACTGTCTCATACCGGCTGCCCGGGGAATTCTCCTTCGTCGGGTGCGGTTAAGCAGAAGAGGACCCGGAGGTGGGGCACCGTGAGGATCATCCGCTGGGCACTACTCGCCGTCCTGATCGCCGCGCCGGTCGCCGTGGCGCAGGAGTCGCCGGTTGCGCTCCGGTATTATGGGCACTCGTTCTTCCTGCTCACGGCCGGCGGGCTGCGCGTCGCGATTGACCCCTACGGCGAGATCGGGTACCCACTTCCCATCGTTGAAGGCGACGTGGTGCTGGTCACGCACGAGCACCGGGACCACAACAACGTCGGCCTGGTGCGCGGCGCGCGCAGGGTCCTGCGCGGGCTCACCGAGGGCGGACGGGACTGGGCCAAGATCTACGAACGCATCGAAGGGACGCTCTTCTACACCGTGCCGTCGTTCCACGACGACCAGTTCGGAACGGCCCGTGGCCTGAACAGCATCTTCGTCATCGAGACGGGCGGCCTCCGGATCGCGCACCTCGGCGATCTGGGGCAGCCACACCTGAGCGAAGGGGTGCTTCGCGCCATCGGCCGGGTGGACATCCTGATGATCCCGGTCGGCGGAGCGCCGTTCACGATCGGCGCCCGCGAGGCCACGGAGATCGCGGCGCAGATTCGGCCCAGGTTGATCATCCCCATGCACTACAGGACAGCGGCCAGGCCTGACTGGCCCGGGACCGACGAGCGACCGTTCCTGGAGGGCAAGCCCAGCGTCCGCCGGTTGGGGAGCCACACGCTGACCGTCGTGCGCGATCAACTGCCAACCACGACGCAGATCGTGGTGATGGACTGGCGGTGAGGGCAGGCGCTAACCGCGGGCCAGCTCGGTCCTGATCGAGGCGATCACGGCGCGGCCCTCGTCGCTGTCCGTGACAAACTCGATCGCGCCCGGTGAAGAGACGCCCAGTCCCAGCTCGACCGCGCGCCTGATCTGCTCCTGGTCGAAGATGCGCCCGTCAGCCACGGGGCCGCTCACGCCGTGCATTCGGAGGAGCGCTACGCCCGCGGCGTCGAGCGCAACGCGGTCGGTGCCGGCAAGCACCACCCCGGGCCGCGCCAGCCGTCCGGCCTCTGGGCCAGCGTCCACGAACGCCAGGATGCCGTCCAGCACCACCATCGCCGGACGGTAGAGCAGGTTCAGCTCGGCGATGAGCGAGCGCTGCCGCGGAGAACCGTGCAGCTCGCGCATGTATTCATAGCCGTCTGGGCCGGTCCGTGCCACCATGCCGACCGTGTTCTTCAATGCCATGGTGAACTGGCCGCCAAAGCGGTGGGTCTTCAGGCAGCAGGTCGAGATGATGAGGTCGGCCTGTTCGAACAGCGCTGGATAGAGAACGCCGCGCTGCCACTGCCCCCGGGGAATGGAGCGTGGCAGCCATTCAGATGCCGGGAGGGTCTCCAGCGGGACAACCCGCACCCCGAGGTCGCGGCCCATCACGTCCAGACCCTTCTCGCGTATGACGCGGGGCGTGTCGCCCATGCCGGCGCGGTCGGCAACCGTGATCTCGCGCGCGCCGCCGGCCTTGCATACCTCGACAAGCGTGCGCAGGGTCTCCTCGTGGGTCGAGGCCGGGAAGGCGTGGCTGCTGTTCAGGTTGGGTTTGATGACCACCGACCGGCCGGCCATCTGGACCGGGGCGAGGAGGCGGAGCGCGCGCAGCACGCCGTCACGATGGTTGTCGGTTTTCACCAGCGACACCCGGGCTGCTTCGGAAGCCCAGACGCGAGTAGGCCACGCCCGCAGCGCGAGCGCGCCTCCCACGGCTGCCGCGGTCTTCAGGAACCTTCGCCGGCTCTGGCGCATGGCAGGATGTCCTCCTTCTAAACGGAATTCGAGAAGTGGTTCCCTGCTTTCCTGCTGCCCGTCAGGAGACGCGCGCTGCTCGTTACGAGCGGGTAGCGCTGTCTCGCAGGATCACTTCGAGATCGAAGAACCGCGCGCCGTCCAGCCCCCGGTACCGCTCCGGATGGCAGGTCAACACGAGCACCTGCAGCCGTTCCGCGGCTTCCGACAGAATGGGCAGGACACGCGCCAGGCGTCCAGCGTCCGTGGCCGTCAGCACGTCATCAAGCACGACGAGCTGACGTTCGTCCTTCGCCAGCACGTCCGCGAGCGCGAGGCGCGTGGCAAGGTGGATCTGTTCCTTCTCGCCTCCAGAGAGAGACTCAAGGAGCACGGGTGAATCCGCGATCCCGGGGCGGACGCCCTCGGGCTCAAACGCCTGCCCGATCTGTACGCGGCCCAACCCGCCTCCGGCGATGCGGTGGAAATAGCGGGTCGCAGCCGCCTCAACCGGGCCGGCAACGGCTGCAAGGGCTTCGGACCGGCACTGCGCCACGGTGTCGTGAAGCAGCCGGATGGCGTTGGCGCTCAACTCCTCCCGCGCAATCTCATCTTCCAGGCGCGCGACTTCCTCCTCGGCGCCGGCCAGGACCGAGTACGGCCCGGCGGCAGAAAGGTGCTGGAGCCGGCCTTCCTCGCTCTTCTCCTCCTCCAGGGCTCGGGTTGCCTCGTCCCGAACTCCCTTCTGTTGCCGCTCGAGCGTCTCGACTGCCTCGCTCGGATCGCCTCCGAAAGCATCTGCCTTCGTCGTGACGTCAGCCAGCCCAGCGGTGGCCGCCTCCCAAGCGATCGCGGCCCGCCTCAGATCGGCCTCCCGCTGGTCGTCCTTCTTACCGTCGGCCGTAAGCTCATCAAGCCTGGCCCGCAGCGCCTCGGCCTGCCGGTTCCCTTCGGTCACCTGAGCCTCGGATGCGGCGAGCCGCCCGCGCGCCGCTACCAGGGCTGCCTGTGCCGATTGCCATTCGACCTCCGCCTTCTCCACCGCCGCAACGAACGATCGCTCGATCCCCTCGGCCGAGGCCCGCAGGGCCACGGCATCCGGCAGGGCCTTTCGCCAGAGGGGCCGATGCCCAAGGATCTCCTCCACCTCGGCCATGACCCGCCTCAGCTCGCCCTCGATGTCTGCGAAGGAACGCCCTGACAACAGCGTTTCAAGCTGGGCGGTCGCTTCAGCAACCCTCTTGTCCAGATCTCTTGCCTTCTCACGGAGAGATTCCAGCGCGTCGGGATCCGAGGCACCGAACCCCCGAGTGAGTTCCTCGACCTTGCGCGCGGCGCCGTCCCGTTCCTGGCGGATCTCGTCGGCAGACGCGGCGGGTCCTCGTGCGCGCAGCCGCGCCACCCCTGGCAGATTGACGACGACCTCGGGCGTGCCCTTGACGATGGTGGGCTTGCCTGGCACGAGTGTTCGGCGCCCGATATCCTCACCGGCGACCACCTCGACCGCACCTTGCTCCTCGGGCACGATCTCGAGCGTGATCAGCGCGGCGTCCAGGCGGACCTGGGCGTCGTCGCGCGCTTTCGCGGCCCGCCGGATGGCCCGCATCGTCTTGTCGTCCGGGGCAAGTAGCGATGCGCGCGCCTTCTTACTCTTGTCGAGCGCCGCGGCGGCCTCGCTGATTCGGTTGAGAAGCGCCCCCGCGGCCTTCGCCTTCTCGTTGGACTCAATGTAGCGCCTGGAGTCCTCCGCCTCTCGCCGCGCCTTCTCTATCCCGTCACGCCCTCGGCGGGCGTCCTCCAAGGCACTCTGGGATTTCGCGGCAGCTACCTCGCGCTCGTTCACCTCACGGGCAAGCAGTGGCAACTCCGTCAGCGCGCGCTGCAGCGTTTCCCCGATTACCCTCAGTTCGTCCCTGGAAGCCTTGACGTGGCCTGTCTGCTGCCTGAGCGCGCCGTGGGTGGCTTCTGCTGCCTTGACCTGCTCCTCCCGCGCCCGCTTCTCCGAGATCAGGGCCCTGTAGGACTCCGCTTGCCTGCGGGCCTCGGCCAGAGTCCTCGTTATCTCCTCCTCGTCATGCCTCGCCTGCGCGCGCCGGGCCCTGAGATCCTCGACCTTGCGACTGGCCTGCTCGAAGACCTCGTACTGTACCAGCGCGTTCGTCCGCGTCGCGCGGGTCTGCGTCAACCGGTCGCGCAGTCGGGCGAGCGGTGGCGCGTCCCTACCCCGCCTGAGCTGACCACCGGGCGTGTAGATCGCCAGGTAGGCCTCCTCGATCGCTTCCTCCAAGGGACCGCCGCCCGGTCCGGAGACCTGCGCGCCAAGGGACTCCCGAATACCGGCGACCACGTCGCCCGAGAGGCCTGGCAGCGCCAGTTCTCCCTGCGGCACCCACAGCACCTGGGCGAGGCCGCGGTTTTCGGGCCGCGCCAGGCCACGCCCGGGCGGGTTGCGCGTCAGGAGTTGACGCACACGATCGTCGGCCGCGTCGCCTTCGGCCAGACGTACGAACCGGCCTCGCTCCCGACGCTCGAGATCGGCGGTGGGCCGGTCCAGGAATCGTTTGGTCAGCCGGTAATCGGCGCCGTCGTGCGCGAACTCCACCGTGACCGTGGGCGCCAGAACGCGACCCCATGGACGCAGCGCTTCCACGTCTCTGCCCGTCACGCGGTGCCCGTCAAGGAGCCCGCGCAGCAGGGCCTCGAACAGGGTGGACTTGCCGGTGGCGTTAGGCGCGTGGAGCACGTTGAGACCATCGCCGAACGGTCCAACCTCCACGGCGTCGGCGAAACACCGCCAGCCCTGCACGCGGATCGTCCGGAGAATCACCGCCGGGCCTCGCCGGCGCCGGCCGCGGCGGAAAGCGCGTAGAGCTCCCGGAGGGCCCGGGAGGCAACCTCGAAAGACGCCCCCTCCGGCCGCACCCCTTCGTACGCGGGGTCGGCAAGCTGTCGGAGTCGCTCAGCAGCATCCCGCACCACGCCCACGGGCAGACCGGCCGTCCAGCTCTCATCCCCAGGGAACGGTCGCAGCCGGGATGCATCTACGCGACCGTGCAGGAACCGGGACGCGATGATCTCCTCGAGGCGCGCCAGTTCGTCCTGATCCGCCGCTGCGAGAAGGCCGGTCACGCGCACCTCCAGCAAGGTCGCCGCGGCATCCCCCAGCGATTCAATCTTTGCTCGAAGGCGCGGCAGATCGCCGGGCTCGCGCAGCTCGGCTTCGACCACGGTCCAGGCAAGTCGGCCGGTGCGCACGGGCGTGATCACCGGCGTCACCCCGGCCTCCGCGATCTCCACGATCAGCGCGTTCCCGCTGTCACGCTCGCCAAACTTGGTCGTCTCGTGGGTACCGGAATAGGCCGCGCGGATCGCACCGTCGGGGGACGCGTAGGTAGCAGTGGAGTGCCAGTGGCCGAGCGCCAGGTAGTCGAGCCCTGCTCGCTCGGCGGCGTTGCGCGGGATGGGATAGTCGGGTTCTTCTTGATGGACCCCCTCCACCGTCCCGTGCGCGAGGCCGATGCGGATGCCGTTCCCCTCACGCGGTGGAATCCAGGCGGTAGGGTCTTTGCCGGAGTGCTTTGCGCGGATCGGGCACGGGAACAAGACGCCACCGGGAATGCCCACGGGCTTCTCTTCGGTTAGAAGTTGCACCGCTACGGCCGGCCGGGTCGTCCCGTCGCGGTCCGATGCGCTTGCTCCCTGCCTCCAGGCCGGGTGTTCCCACACCGAGCCCGGCACCAACGGGTCATGGTTGCCAGGGATGACGTAGACCGGACCCGCAAAGTCGGCCAGGATGTCGGCCACCTTCTGCACAAGGACGCGGTCTACGCCGTTGTCCTCAAAGGTGTCCCCGGCTAGCAGAATGAACTCGGCGCCGGCGGCGCAGGCCTCCTGGACCACCCGCCGTGCGGCGGAGAGGCGCTCCTCGCGCACGCGGGCCGCAGCCTCGCCCGCGTGTGCGACCCGCATGCCTATCTGCCAGTCGGCCGTGTGGAGGAACTTCACGGTGCCCTCCCGTCGAGGATCTGGCCCAGATTCCGTGGACGCGTTCCGCGTTCTTGGATTCGCTGGTCGGGCCGTCCCCGCCTGCATGACGCTAGCAAGGAAGGGGTGGTGTCCAACGGGAAGGATACGTCGTATGCCCTCCTTTGCTGTCAACGGCAACCCGAAAAAGCCCATACCAGTGCGTAGCGACACCCTGCGGGCCTGCTTGGTTCTGTTGTCAATAGGACTCATCGGCGTCCCCGCTGGGGGCCAGCAGCCCCCGCTTACCGTACCCGATCAGCGGGCGATCCCCATGCTGGTGGGAATCACGGCCTCCCGGGAGCGATGGAGCGGGACCGGCGTGATAGTGGGAAGCGGCATCATTCTTACGGCGCGCCACGTCATCGCGGGCAAGATGCAGCTCTACCTGCCCAACGCCGTCGTCGAAGGTCACCTCGCCTGCCAGGAGCAGGACGCGGACATCGCGGTGGTGACCAGCGACCTTCTGTCCAACGCGCCTTCCTACCGATTGTCCGCTTCTTCGCCATCTATCGGTGAGATCGTGAGGATCGGCGGATACCCCCAGAGACGATGGAAGGTGACCGAATCGCGCGTAGTGGGGGTGTTGCCGTCAGGGAAAGTCGGGGGCGTTTCTTACAACTCCCCGATCCTCTTGCTCCGTCCCAACTCTGAGCTTGGCCCCGGCGCCAGCGGGTCGCCTCTCCTGAACAGTCAGGGCCAAGTCGTGGGAATCCTGGCGGGTGGCGCCGGAGGCGAGGACGCCGCCTTCCCCATCAGCACAGGGCTGCGCGCGTGCCGGGGGTTCCTGTAGATTGGCACAACGGAGCTGCAGCTCGAGGGGCCTACGAAGCGATTCTCCCGTCAATCCCCACGACGACTACCTTTGGTGCGATGCCTGTGCCCGACTGCCTCGCGGCATCCTCGACCATTCGGAAGAGCCCCGAGCAACAAGGCACGACCATGATGGCCACGGTCAGCGACCTAACGTTGTTCAGTTTCAGGATATCGGCCATCTTCTCCACGTAGCCCCTCGTGTCATCGAGTTTCGGGCAGGCGATGACGAGCTTCTTCCCCTTGAGCAAATCCTGGTGGAAGCTGCCCAGGGCAAACGCGGTGCAGTCCGCCGCGACCAGCAGATCGGCGTTCTGCAAGTAAGGGGCCAGTGGCGAGACCAGGTGGAGCTGCACCGGCCACTGGGTCAGCTCAGACCGTCCGGGCACGGTCCGCTCTTCGGCCGCGGGATCCCTTTCGATTGTGATGGCTCGGCTACCCGGGCAACCACCGTGGAACTGCAGCGGCGCGCCGTGGACCTGGCGGGCCGCCTCTTCGCCGCGCGTCCTCAGGACGTGCGCGTGCGTCACCCTCGGATCGTAGGCCTCTCCCTCGCGCTCAACGATCTTAAGCGCGCCCGTTGCGCAGACGTCAAGGCAGGCTCCCATGCCGTCGCAGTAGATCTCGCGGACGAGAACCGCCTTGCCTTCCTCGTCAAGCTCAAGAGCGCCTTCCATGCAGGCCGTCGTGCACAGCCCGCAGCCGTCGCAGAGGTCCCTGTCAATCTCGATGATCTTCCTCTTGAGCATCGTTGTTGGCATTGTGCAAACTCCTTCCAGATCGGATCACGCCCGCCGGCGGAGGGCGCGATGAGTGGCGCCCAAAGCCTCTGGCAGCCTGATTTCAGCACAAGTGGCAGGGGGTGTCTTTGACCTGGGTCAAGAGGTAGTTAGGATGGTCGTTCAGACGGTTCGGGTCATTCCCCGGATTCTGCCTTGAGTCTTTCGCAATCCTTGATCTCGATGGACGCGCCGCGCACCTCGATCAGCCCATCCGTTTGGAGCTGCCTGAGGGTCCGAGAAAGGGTCTCGCCCGCCGTACCCAGGAGCCGGGCCAGTTCCCCTTTCTTCATTTTGAGGTTGACGACGCAGGGTTGCGTTCCGGCGCAGTTGGCGCACAGATATCGCGCCAGGCGCTGGCGGACGGTCCGCAGCCCGAGACTCTCCAGGCGGCCGCTCAAAAGGAGGCACTTGCGCGCCATGAGGTCAATGAAGAAGCGTGCCGCCTCCGGATGCGTTTCGACCGTCCGGAGGACGCTCGCGGCGTCGAAGGACAACGCCAGGGTCTCCTTCACTGCCTCGGCCGTGAAGGGATAGCGGCCGCCCGCGAAGGCCACGGCCTCACCGAGGAAGTCCCCGGCGCCGAATCTCGCAACCTCGAGCTCCCTGCCCTGCTCGTCCGTCTTGTACACGCGGACGCCGCCAGAGACGATGTGGAAGAACTCCCTGGCCGGCGCATCAGCCAGAAACAATAGATTCCCCGCGGCGTAGCTTCGGCGGGTGCCCAGGGATTTGATCCTGGCACCGGGTCTGCTCGTAGGCCGGTGGGCCATCTTGATCGCCTGGTGACCGCCCTATCCCGCGCGCGCCTCAGCGTACTGCCGGCGGCGCTTGGCGATGGTCTGCAGGTGGACCTCGACGTGTTTCACCATGTGGCCCACGATCCACTCCAGGGTCTGGGGGCCGTGCGTGCTGTGCACTCCGGTGTTCGCCCAGACCTCGGCCGGGGCCCGCCGCAGCAGCGCCGCCGTCGAGCCACGCGCCGCACGCATGAGCGCCAGGCAATCCTCCAGGGTCCATGCTGAGTAGTCAATCGCCCTTGCCCAGCCGGCCGCATCGGTGGCCAGAATGGGCACGCCTGGTATCGCCATGACGAACCGGATCCTGGCCGCCACGATCAAGTCTATGTCCGCGAGGTGGGCCACGTTCTCAAAGATGCTCCAGTGCTCCGGTCCGGGCTTGTAGAAGAGCTCGTCATCTGGAATACCGGTCAGAGCATCCTCGATGAGCCGGGGCCCATCGGCGTAGGCAGAGATGAGTTCGTCGGCGCGCTGTGGGCTGATCATGGGCATTGTCTCCTTCACTCCTTCTCCGACACCCCTTCGCCGGGAGTCACCGCACTTGCCTTCTGGGCTCGAAGAACATTAAGATGGTCTATAGCGGTCTAGACCAGTATAGATCGGCGGGGGTCGGCTGTGCAAGACAGTGCTGTACTGGACAAGCGCACCTCCACCCCGGTGTACGTGCAGCTCCGGGAGATGCTGCGAACCCAGATCGAGAGCGGAGACTTGACCCCCGGGACCCGTGTCCCTTCCGAGCGTGAGTTGTCCCGGACGTGGAGCATCAGCCGGATGACCGCCCGCGCCGCGATCTCGCAACTCGTGGACCAGGGGCACCTGCGGCGCGTACCCGGCAAGGGCACCTTCG
>JBKJJG010000024.1:0-4142 GCA_046598155.1 bacterium
ACCTGATGTGGGTGTGCGGAAACGTCTGCGTGGACACCTCGGGCAGCAACGAGTGGATGCGGTGGATGCCCTACGACCTGAATCTCAGCTCACTGCTCCGGCGGTTCCTGGACACCGTGGGCGCGGGGCGCATCATCTTTGGCTCGGACTCGTCATGGTTCCCGCGGGGGTTCGCACGCCGGTACCTCGACGAGCAGTTCAGAGTGTGCTGCGATCTCGGGGTTTCGGATGAGGACTTGCGGCAGATCTTCTTCGGGAACGCCGCCAGGCTGCTGCGCCTTGAGCCCTGCGTCCGGGAGGGCCAGGAAGGAAGCCCAGGGGCAGCCGGCTAACCCTGCGATAGCGAAGCCGCCGCCACCATAGCGCCGCCGGGCGGCGACAAGGAGGCACGCCATGCGGTCACGGCTGGAGTTCGGTCGTGCCATCGAGACCCTGCGGGCATCCAAGAACCTCTCGCGTGAGGAGGTCGCCACGCTGGCCCGGATCTCCCACTCGCACCTCTCGGAGATAGAGCGGGGATTGAGCCGTCCGTCCTCCGACATCGTCACCAAGATCGCGCGGGCGTTCGGCATGAAGAGCAGCGCATTCCTCCAGTACGTGGAGGAGCTGTCCTCTCCCCTGCCGGAGGAAGAACCCCCGGCCAGGGCAGTGCAGCTCCCCTTGAAGCGCGGACGACCCCTGCCGCTCTTCTCCAACGACCAGGCGGGCGCGGCCGGTTCTGGGCGGCGGAGGCGAGCTTCGCCGGCCTCCCAGGACGGGGGAGACCTGGCGATCAACGAATTGCTGGTCATCGCCCGACGTCTCACCGAAGGCGACCGCACCGCGCTGCTGCACCTCGCCAGACACCTGCTGCGACGCAAGGCATAGGGGGCAACGCGTCGCATGGGATCAGAGGTCCTCGTCGCCGGCGGCATCTACTGCGACCTCATTTTCTCGGGGCTAGACGCCACCCCGAGGCTGGGCGAGGAGGTGCGCACGCGGCAGTTCACCATGACCGTGGGCGGCGGCGCGTTCATCACGGCGGCCGGGCTGGCGCGCCTGCGCGTGCGCACGGGCCTGATCGCCTGCGTAGGCGGAGACCTACTGGGCCGCTATCAACTGCAGCGCCTGCGCCGGGCCGGCGTGGACACCTCGCGGGTCACGCGGCATCCGGAGTTAGGCGCCGGCATCTCCGTTGCCTTCTCCACCACGACGGACCGTGGCTTCTTGACATACCCGGGATGCGCGGTCAGGACAGGAGAGTTGCTGGACGCCTGGCCGTGCACCGAGAGCACGCCGGTCAAGCACGTCCACTTCGCAGGCATGCCGCCTCCGTTCGCGGCCAGGCTGCCGCTGCTCGACCGGCTGCGATCTGAGGGAACAACCACGTCGCTGGACATCGGCTGGAACCCGGCGCAGTACGACTCGGCGGAGTTCCGCGAGGTCGTGCGGCGCACAACGATCTTCATGCCCTCCTGGCGCGATGCCCGGTGGTTCACCGGGCGCGAGGAGCCGGAGGCCGCCCTGGAGGTGCTGGCAGACTTCGTGAAGGTGCCGGTGATCAAGCTGGGACCCGAAGGCGCCATCGCGATGCACGAGGGACACCCACTGCGGGTCAGCCCGCCCGCGATAACCGCGGTGGAGACCACGGGAGCGGGCGATGCCTTCGATGCCGGTTTCCTCTGGGCGTACCTGCGCGGCGAGGCGGTTACCCGGTGCCTACTGGCCGGGAACGTCTGCGGCGCACTCTCGACCCGAGCGCCGGGTGGAACCGCGGCCTTTCCGGCCCTCCGGGAGCTACGCGCCGCGATGAAGGAAGCGACACGATGACCCTCACCGTGATGGGCGGCGGGGGCATGCGCACCCCGCTATTGATCGGCGGGCTGATCGAACGCCGCCCGCGCCTCCCGGTGGAGAGAGTGGTCCTGCACGACGTGGATCCAGAGGCCCTGGCGCTGGTGCAGGCGGTTGCCGGCGCGATGCTGAGCAGAGCCGGGCACCCCTTCGAGGTCCGAACAACCACCTCCGTGGAAGAGGCGCTCGAGGCGCCATCCTGGATTATCACCAGCATACGGGTGGGCGGCCTGGCAGGCCGCGCGATAGACGAGCAGGTGCCGCTGGCGTGGGGCGTCGTGGGTCAGGAGACAACGGGCCCGGGCGGATGGGCGATGGCGCTGCGCACGATCCCGGTGCTGCTGGATCTGGCCGCCCAAGCCCGCAGCCGCCGGCCGTCCGCGTGGATCATCAACTTCACGAACCCGGCAGGCCTGATCACACAGGCCCTGACCGCCGAAGGGCATCGGGTAATCGGCATCTGCGACGGCCCGCCTGCCCTGGGCGACCGGATCGCCGCCGCGCTGGGCGTGCCTCCGGGAGAACTACGGCTGGACTACCTGGGGCTCAACCACCTGGGATGGGTGCGCGGCGTCCAAACAGGCGGCGCCCAGACCGGCGGCGTCGAGCGCCTGCCCGATATCCTTGCCAGCGACGAGTTGATCCGGGCGATCTACGGGAGGCCCCTGTTCGAACCCGCAGAGATCAGACGCCTGGGGCTGCTGCCCAACGAGTACCTGCACTACTACTACCACCACGCGGAGTTGGTCGAGCGCCTGCGCGCCTCGCACCAGACACGCGCAGAGGCGATCGGGGAAGTTGCCGCTGAACTGCGCAGGTCGGTCATGGAAGCCGTCAGGAACGGTCAGGACCCCCTGCCCTACTACCAGGCCGCCATCCTGGCGCGACGGTCATCGTACATGGCCGCGGAGACCGGCCGGAACCGCGACCTGGCCATGATGGGCGGGCACGTGGAAGGCGGGTACGCCCGCGCCGCCCTTAGCGTCATCGAGGCGATGCTCCGACCAGCGGCCCGCGAGTTGATCGTCAACACGACCAATCGCGGGGCCATCGAAGATCTGGCATCAGGGGACGTGGTCGAGGTTCCGTGCAGTTTCGGCGCCGCCGGTCCCACGCCACGGCAGATGGGCCTGCTGCCGGCCGCGGTGCGCGATCTGGTGATCCGCGTCAAGGCCTACGAGCGCGCCACCGCAGCGGCCGCGGTGCAATGCTCGTGGCGCGCCGCGGTTGAAGCCCTGGCCATGCACCCGCTGGTCCCGTCGTCAGAGGTGGCCTCGAAGATCGCCGAAGAGTACCGGCGGCAGCACTCCCCTCATCTGAACTATCTGACCTGACCGGCTGCAGCCCCCACTGGCGCGGCGCCGCGCCGCGCTATCCTGCCGAGCCACCTGAACCTCCCCCTCCTCTGCCACCGCCTCCTGAGAATCCGCCGCCTCCGCCACCCCCGGAACTCGCCGATGATGTCGCGGAGGCCAGCGCGGTGGTGAAGCCGGCGAAGGAGGCCAGAGCGTCCCTGCGGCCTCCTGAGGACGGCCCAGCCCAGGTGCGCAGGCCGGGTAGGCGGTCCAGTTCTTCTGCGGGATAGACCGACCTGAGCTGGGCGATCACCCGGTCGGCCACGCCCAAAGGCACCGCGTAGACCAGGTAGTGCTCCCACACGGCCACGGCCGGGGGCTCGGCGTCGCGCATGGTCGAGAAGTCCAGCAGGAACCGCCGGAACCCCTGCCACCGTCGCAGGTCGTCTGCCCCGCGCTGTGACCGGCGCCAGATCGCGCCGCTGCCCAGCATGAGAAGCACACCAGAGACCATTGTGGCCAGACCCACCAGGAGCAGACGGGACGCATCGCTGCCTGACAGGGAGTAGACCACTTCAGACCATCCACCAAACACCAATAGGATCCCGACTCCAAGCACCACCCATCGCATCTTCATGCTCGATGGGTCGAAGAAGGCGTTGGCCTCGGCGGCCTTGCGGACGGCAGCCGTCCACTTCTGGTACCCTCCTGCGATCCGGGCCTTGACCTCCTTGGGCAGTCCCTTGCGCCGCTCGATGGCAAGGCGTTTCCCTGGTACCATGGGATGCCCGAAGAACAGCGTCAGCACGCCGGCCTCGATGGGGAGAAGGCCCTCCCCCTTGTCGGTGCGCTCGAGAGTATAGCCGGAATCGCCCGAGGCGGACCCGCCCGAAGCTCCATCGCCGTCGGCTCCGATCTCAACGGTCAGATAGCCCCGGCGCACCAAGTCCAGAACCGTGGCCACGAGATCGGCCGGCTGCACCGATCCGAACCGCCAGAGCACCCCGAGTTCGG
>JBKJJG010000080.1:0-3154 GCA_046598155.1 bacterium
GGGCGGGCGGATCGTCGCCCGCCGAACCCTCAACCTGGGTCCTGACACCCCACAGACCGCGGTCTTCGACCTGGGAGAGGTTAGCGGCGAGGTTACGGTCTCACTGGAGGGTCACGACGCGCTCGCCGCGGACGACCGGGCCGTGGCAGCAGCCGGCCGTGAATGGCTGCCACGCGTGCTCGTGGCCGGAGCGGAAAACCCGGTGCTGGACGCCGTACTGCGGGCGGTGCCCCTTGCAGGCGCCTCGCGCACCGACAGGGTTGCGCCCTCGGAGTGGGGATGGGCCGACGTGGTGGTGCTCGACGGGGTGCCGCCGCTCGAACTGGCCCCGGGCGCCTATCTGCTGATAGGCACCGTCGGCATTAACCTGCCGGTGCGCATCGAGGGCAGCGCCGCCGAGCAGGTGGTCCGCACGGTGTCGGTCACCCATCGGGTCACGCGGATGGCTGATCTGCTGGGCGTCCGCGTGGGTGAAGCCATGGCGCTCCGGCCCCAGGCCGGCACCGTGTTGGCCGAGGGCGATGTGCCTCTGTTGTGGGTCTATGAGGGGCGGGGCATCCGGGCCGTGGTGCTGCCGTTCTCGCTGGCCGCGAGCGATCTTCCGGCTCAGGCCGCTTTTCCGGTCTTGATTGCCAACGCCCTGGACTGGCTTGCGGGTGGTGGTCTGGTCCTGGCGCCGGGAACTGCCCCGGTGGCGCTGGCCGGCCCCTGGCGTCAGGCCTGGCTGCACGGTCCTGAGGGTGACGCCCAGCAGGTACTTGCACGGGACGGCACTTTTCTGCTGCCGCCGTTCGACCGCGTGGGCGCCTACCGCCTCCGAACCGACGGCTGGGAAAGGCGCTGGGTGGTGCCCGCGGTGGATCGGCGTGAGTCGGAACTCGCGGTCGCGCCTTCCCCTGGCAGCATCACCGCAGCGCCTGGGCGGCTTCCGGCCCACATTCTGCTGGCGCCGTGGCTGCTTGGGATCGCCTTGGCCCTGATCGTCGGGGAGTGGTGGTTGTGGACACGCAGCCTGCCGCCCCGGCCGCGCCGGCGGAGGAGCCTGGCGGTCATCAGGATGGGCGTGGTCGCGCTTCTGGTGCTGGGCCTCGCCGGGATCGAAATTGCCGCGGCGGTGGGAGACCTGACGGTGATTATGGCTGCCGACCGCTCCGACAGTATCGGGCCGGCTGGCGCGCGGCGGATGCGCGCGTTCCTGGACGAGGTGCGGTCCCGGGCGGGTCCTGGCTTGCGCGTGGGATTGGTGACCTTTGGATCCGATGCCGAACTGGAAGAGACGCCGTCCGAGCAGCCCAGGCTGGCAATGGCATCGCGGCCGCGCACCGATGGCACTAACATCGCCGCGGCCATCCAGCGCGCCATCCCGGCCTTTCCCACAGGGGCCGCGCGCCGGCTGGTGCTGCTCACAGACGGCCAGGCTAACGCAGGAGATCTGGCGCCGGCTCTGGCAGCGCTCCGCGCCAGCGGCATCGAACTGGTCGTGGCGCCGATGGCATCCGATCCTGCTCCCGACGTCCTGGTCGAGGAGGTCACGGTGCCGGCACTGGTGTCGGTGGGTGAGCGGGTGCCGGTCACCGTGACCCTGCGCGCATCCGCGCCTGCCGAGGCCGAGTTGCGCGTGCGGGCCAATGGCACCCTGCTGCTTGCGCAGGATATGAACCTGCGCGCGGGCCGCACCGGCGTGGACCTGGAGGTGTTGGCAGCGCAGCCCGGGCTGCTTCGGATAGACGCGACGATCGAGGCATCCCCTGATGCCGAACCAGGAAACAACCGGGCGTTCGCGCTCGGGCTAGTCTCAGGAGGGCCGTCGGTCATCTATGCCGGTATGCCCGCGGGCCCGCTGGCTGCCCTGCTGGAGTCGCAGCGGCTGTCCGTGCGCAGGATCACGCCTACCCAGCTTCCAGGGTCCGCGGCAGGGTACCACGGGACCGCGGCCGTGGTTCTCGACGACGTGCCGGTCTACCTGCTCTCTCCCCAGCAGATGGCCGCGCTGCGCGACTTCGTCCGGATCGGCGGCGGCGGGCTGGTGGCGGTAGGCGGCATCCGGAGTTTCGGCATCGGTGGGTATGCCGGGACCGCGCTGGAGGAAGCGCTTCCCGTCAGCATGGACGTGCGGCACCGTCTGGCGATACCGACGATGGCCGTGGTCCTGGTGCTCGATGCTTCCGGGAGCATGGGGGGGTTCGGCAACGAGCTGGCCAAGGTGGAACTGGCCAAAGAAACCGCCCAGTCGGTGGTGGACCTGTTAGGAGAGCGCGACTTGGTCGGTGTTCTGGCGTTTGACCAGACGCCCCGCTGGCTCGTGCAACCCACGGCCGCCTCGCAGCGCGCGCACATCCTGGAAGCGGTGAGCCGCATCCGCGCCGGAGGCGGCACCAACCTGTATCCCGCGCTCGCGGCGGCGCGGGAGGCGCTGCAGAGGGCAGAAGCCAGGGTCAAGCACATCGTAGTGCTGTCGGACGGGCAGACCGATCCTGGCGACTTCCGCGGTCTTGCCACGGCGATGGCCTCCGAGCGGATCACGGTGAGCACGGTCGCCATAGGAAGAGACGTCGACGTCGAGATTATGCGCAGCATAGCCGGATGGGGCCGCGGCCGCGCGTACGTTGCCCATGATGCCTACAGCATTCCCAGGATCCTCGCGGCAGAGGCGCTCCTGGCAACGCGCTCGTACGTGGTGGAGGAACGCTTCACTCCCCGCGTCGCGGGCGCCTCCGCGCTGATTGCGGATCTTGGACCGGTGCCGCCGCTGCTGGGCTACCTTGCGACGGTGCCCAAGCCGTCGGCGGAGGTGCTCCTGTCTTCCCACCAGGACGATCCGATCCTGGCGGCATGGAACTACGGCGTTGGACGGGCCGTGGCGATCACGACCGACGCGCGGTTTCGGTGGACCGCTCCCTGGAGCGGCTGGAGCGGCGCGGCGCGGTTCTGGTCCCAAGCGGTGCGGTGGGCGATGAGCCGCCAGACCGGGTCGCTGGACGTCCACGCCGAGAAGGTTGGTGATCGGGTGCGCATCGTGCTCGACGCGCGCGCCACCGACGGCACTCCCCACATGGGCTGGGAGGCCGCCGTGACGCTTGCCGGCGCGCGTGGCGATGCCGGGGAGGCTTCCCTTGTGCAGACCCGGCCGGGTTGGTACGAGGCCGAACTGCCG
>JBKJJG010000164.1:0-3721 GCA_046598155.1 bacterium
CGCGAACCTGCGTGGAGCCCTGATGGGACGCGGCTTGCGTTCGTTGCCAACCGGTCCGAGGACGCCGACTACACCAACATTGCCGACGTTTGGACGATCTCGCTCTCCACCGGCCAGACGCAGAGACTGACCCGCGGCGTCGGGCCTATCCTCATGCCGGCCTGGTCGCCCGACGGCGCCACGATCGCCTACCTGGGCCATGAGAACGCGTGCATTGGCGCCTCGAACACGATGCTCTGGGTGGTGGCCGCCGATGGCAGCGGCGAGCCCCGCTGCCTGACCCGCCACTTCGATCGCACGCTGGCCCACCACATCATCACGGACATGCGGGCGCACCCCCACGCAGGGCAGCCGGTCTGGTCGCCCGACGGCCGGTTCATCTTTGTCATGGTGGCAGAGGGTGGGACCACCCAACTGGCCGCGGTCGAGGTCGCCATAGGCGCCGTGGGATTGATGACCACGGGGCGCCGCGAGATCTACGGCGAATCCTACGATGCCACCTGCCGGCGCGTCGCGCTGGCTATCTCTGACCCGGCCACGCCCGGGGACATCTGGGTGGCAGAGGTGGAAGGCCTGGCCGAGGGGCGACCGGAGATCCCCGCGTCCGGAGAAAGGCGGCTGACCGAGATCAACAAGGCACTGCTCGATCAGGTGGCGCTCAGCAAGCCCGAGCGGTTCGCGTACCGCGGCGCCGACGACTGGACGATCGAGGGATGGGTGTTCCCGCCGGTAGGGCTAGAGCCCGGCCGCCGGTATCCGGCGATTCTGACCATCCACGGCGGGCCGCACGGGGCCTATGGGGAGGCATTCTTCCACGAGTTCCAGATGCTGGCCTCGCTCGGGTACGCGGTGATCCTGACCAACCCACGCGGCAGCCAGGGCTACGGCCAGGTCTTTACCTCCGCGACAAAGCATGACTGGGGTGGGGAGGACTACGCCGACATCATGGCCGGGCTCGACGCCGCGCTGGCGCGGTTCCCCTACATGGATCCTGACCGCCTCGGCGTGGAGGGCGGCTCCTACGGCGGGTACATGACCAACTGGGTCATCGGTCACACCGGCCGGTTCAAGGCGGCGGTGACGATGCGGTCCATCTCCAACTGCCTGAGTCAGTGGGGGATGAGCGACCTGGCGTACTTCAAGGGTTACTGGGAGTTTCCCGGAGAACCCTGGGACAGCCCCCTGTTCTATTGGGAGCGGTCCCCGCTGGCCTACGTGAAGAACATCACCACACCGCTGCTGATCCTGCACAGCGAGAACGACCTGCGCTGTCCCATCGGAGAGGGCGAGCAGCTCTTCGCGGCGCTCAAGAAGCTGGGTCGCGAGGTTGTCTTCGCGCGCTTTCCCAACGAGAGCCACGACCTCTCACGCAACGGCCAGCCGCAGCACCGGATCGAGCGGCTGCGGCTGATATCGGACTGGTTCACGAAGCACATCCCGGCGACTACCGACCGGTAACTACCGATGCCGAGGATCTACACAAGGACCGGTGACCGCGGGGAGACGGGCCTGATTGGAGGAGGCCGCGTGCCCAAGGACGACCTCCGGGTCGAGGCGTACGGCTCGCTCGACGAGGCCAGCAGCGCGCTGGGGCTGCTTGCCGTGCACCTGGACCCCGGACTGACGGCCGTGATCCAGGAGGTCCAGCGCACCCTGTTCGAGATAGGATCCGAACTGGCCGCGCCCGGCGGAGGTAGCGGGCTTGCTCTCGGCCCCAGCGCCGTTACGGCTCTCGAAGGCCTGATAGATGGCTGGGAGGCCGAGCTGCCGCCCCAGCACGCGTTCATTCTGCCCGGAGGCAGCCCGCCGGCAGCGATCTGCCACCTGGCCCGCGCGCTGGTCCGCCGTGCGGAGCGACGCGCGGTGACGCTGGCGCGGACTGTCGAGATCAACCCCGAGATCTTGCGCTACCTCAACCGGCTTTCCGACTGCCTGTTCGTGCTGGCCCGGCTGCTCAATCACCGCCGCGGGGTGCCTGATCTGCCCTGGGAGGGCAGGCCCCGCTCACCATAGATACGGATCAGGAGGAGCCATGAGCCGCTTGCCGGATTCCTCACGCTTCAATGCGCTCTTTGCCGCCCTCACGGTTACGCTGGGCCTCCAGACGTTCAGGGCCTTCTTCCCGCTGATCCTCTATGTCTACGGTACGCGCCCCGGGGTCAGCTCGGTTGACATGGGCCTCCTGGCCATAGGCGTTTTCCTGATCGCCTGGCTGGTCGCGGTGCCGCTGCGCCTGTTTGGTCCAGCCGGCACAGTGCGGCTGGCCGCGACGGTGCTCGCCTTGACTCGGCTGCTTTCGCAGTTCTCAGACCCCGGCCGGGCGCTCTGGCTCTCTGCCCTGGGGGCGGCCGCGTTCCTCTGGGTCGTCCCGAGCCTGCTTGCCTTCGCGCGGGGTAGCACGCCCGAAGGCAGCGTCCGCCTGACCCAGGGGCTGCTGTTCGGGCTGGCGCTGGACGTGGCAATCGCCGGCGTCTTCTGGACGTGGGATCCCATCTGGCAGCGAACCGCGGCGGCAGGGTTGGTGACCGTTGCGGTCGTCCTGGTCTACCTGGCGCTTCTGAGCGGCTTCCGGCGCGCGGACGTGAACCCGGCGCGCACCGATGCTCCGCTGGGCACGGCGTGGACGCTCGTCGGCCTGGGACCTATCCTGTTGCTCCACTTGCTCCTGTTCCAAAACGTGGCGCGGCTGACGGCGGTCACCGGCTGGCCCCTTCCTAGGGCGCTGCTGTTCATCCTGGCCGTGGACGCGGTCGCTATCGGCGCGGCGGCAGGCGTGCGCCGCGGCGCGCTGGCCCTTCTGGCCGCGGTGGTGCTGATTCCCGCGGCGTCCCTGGCGCACGGTGTAGGCGCCAGCGCGGCCGTGGGCCTGGCTGTGGGCGGCGTCGCCGCAGCGGTGGTCACCGCGGCGATCATCGGCGCGCAGGGCCGGCGCGACCTCCGGGGAGGCCTGGCCCGCACCGCGGTCGGCTGGGGGCTGGGGATGTTCCTGTTCGTGGTGCCCGCGTTCCTCTACTATGTCGGCTACGATCTCAAGTTGCCGTTCGACAACCGGCTCCTGCCGCCCATCCTGGCAGCGGTTGCGGCGGTGGCAGCGCTGGGTCCAGGGTGGGCCATCGGCGCAATCCCGGTGCCGCGGCGCGCGCCCGGCTTTGCCTTCCTGGTCCTGCTGCTGGTCCCGCTGGTGCTGTGGGCAGGCAGCAGGCCGCCGCAGGCACAGGCCGGGGCCGGCTGGCCGGTCCGCGTGATGTCCTACAACCTGCACCAGGGCTACGGGATCTCGGGCGCGCAGGATCTCGAGGCGCTCGCCCGGACAATCGAGGAGGCGGGCGCCGAGATCGTCGCGCTCCAGGAGGTCTCCCGCGGTTGGGTCGTCAACGGCTCGACCGAGATGCTGACGTGGCTCTCGCGCCGGCTGCGCATGCCCTATGTCTGGGGACCGGCTGCCGACGCGATCTGGGGCAACGCGATCCTCTCGCGCCGTCCCATCCTGGCGTCGGGCAACGCCGAGCTGCCGCGCGGCGGCGCGCCCATGCGCAGGGCGGTGATGTGGGCAGAGGTGGACCTGGGCGGCGGCGAGCGCCTGCTGGTGATTGCCACGCACTTCCACCACGTGGAAGGTCACGGGCAGATCCGCGAGCCCCAGGCCGCGGCGGCCGTTTCCCTGTGGAACAGGCGGGAGCGGACGGTGCTCATGGGCGACCTGAACGCGCTTCCAGATGCC
>JBKJJG010000182.1:0-7513 GCA_046598155.1 bacterium
GGCCTGGCCGGGGGACAGGGCTAGCGTGGAAGGCACAATCGTCAACGCGATAGCCGTGGTCGCCGGAGGCCTGGCAGGGGTCGCGCTGCGCCACCGGTTCCCCGAACGGATGCGCGAGACGGTTATGGCGGGGATCGGCCTGGCCACGCTGCTGATCGGGTTTCAGATGGCGCTGCAGACCGCCAATGTGCTCGGCGTCATCGTCAGTCTCGTGGTGGGCGGGCTCATCGGAGAGGCGATCCACATCGAGGAGGGTATCGAGGCGTTGGGGCGCTGGTCCGAGCGGCTGTACGGCGCCCAGGCACAGGAGAGCACCGTGGCGGCGGCGTTCGTCACGAGCAGTCTCCTGTTCTGCGTCGGGCCCATGACCGTGCTCGGCGCGATCCAGGATGGGATGGGACAGACGCCCGTGCTGCTCTACACGAAGTCGCTCCTGGACGGCATCTCGGCCGTAGCCATCGGCGCGGCGCTGGGCGCTGGCGTGCTGCTGTCGGCGGGCACGGTGCTGATCTACCAGGGCGCGCTGACGCTGGCCGCGGGCGCGGTGCACGGCGTCATGACGCAAGAGATGACGCGCGAACTCACCGCCACCGGCGGCGCCCTAATCATCGGCCTGGGCCTTGGAATATTACGGATCCGCAAAGTCCGCGTTGGGAGCCTGCTGCCGGCGCTGGTGGTCTCCGTCCTGCTGACGACCGCGTTGCCCTACCTGCGGGTTCTGGCGCGCATCGTGGGGCTCTAGCAACAGGAGGTAGGCCGGACGGCGTGGAAGAAGACAGTCCCGACCCTGGAGGCGAAACCCTACGATGCCCTTGAGTTCTGATCCCTTGATTCCGTACGTGCTTGCCTCCACCGGAGCGTTGGTGCTCGCGGTGGTAGCCATGGCGCTGCGGCTCCGATGGCTTTCGCTGCAGATTGCTGCCGCGGGCGGCGATCCCGCGTTCCTGGAGCGGGTGGCGGCGCTCCAACGCGAGGTGGAGGCCGCGTCCCGGCAGATCGAACACCTGGGGAGCCGGGTGGACCGTCTCGGCGAGCAGGCCCAGCGCAGCCTCCAGCACACCGGCCTGGTAAGGTACGATGCGTTCAAGGAGATGGGAGGGCACCTGAGCTTTAGTCTGGCGTTGATGGACGCGCGCCGGGACGGTGTCGTCTTGAGCGTGCTCAACGACCGCGACGGAGCGCGCGCGTATGCCAAGCCCGTGACCGGCGGACGGTCTACCCATACCCTATCGGAGGAAGAGCAGCGCGCCATCGGCGAAGCCTAGGCGCGCGGCCGTTATGGTCTTTACCGACAGGAGAGACGCAGGCCGCCACCTGGCCGCGGCCCTCGACCACCTGCGAGATCAGGACCCGCTGGTGCTCGCGGTGCCCCGAGGCGGCGTGGTGGTGGGCCGGGAGGTTGCCGACCGCCTGGGCGCCCCGCTTGAAGTGATCGTCCCGCGCAAGTTGCGCGCACCCTACAATCCCGAGCTGGCGATCGGCGCGGTGGCCGAAGGCGGCGCGGCGGTGCTGGACGAGATGGCGCACGGCGTGAGCGCGGCCTACCTGGAGCAGGAGACTGAGGCCCAACGCGCGGAGATCGCCCGGCGCGTCGAGGCGTATCGTGGAGGCAGGCCGCTTCCTTCCCTGGCCGGCCGGACCGTCATCGTTCTCGATGATGGCATCGCAACCGGCGCCACCCTCATCGCGGCGCTGCGAGCGGTGCGCGCCCTGGCCCCGGCCCATCTGGTAGCGGCCGTGCCCGTTGCGCCGCCCGAGTCGGTCGCCCGCATGGCGAAGGAGGCGGACGAGGTGGTCTGCCTCAGCGCGCCCGAGTTCTTCCAGGCGGTCGGGCAGTTCTACGAGGACTTCACCCAGGTGGACGACGCCGAGGTGGTTGCGCTTCTCTCCGAAGGGCGGAAGAAGTGACGGACGGCGCGGCCTTGCGCCGCACATCGCTCTACGAGGCCCACCGGGCCGCTGGCGGCCGGATGGTGCCGTTCGCGGGATGGGAGATGCCCGTGCAGTACGCGGGGCTGGTGGAGGAGCACCTGGCGGTGCGCACGCGCGTCGGGCTCTTCGACGTTTCGCACATGGGCGAGGTCCTCATCGAGGGGCCCCACGCGCTTGAGGCGGTGCAGCGGCTGATCACCAACGACGCCCGGCGCCTGGCAGTGGGCCAGGGGCTGTACACCCCGATGTGCAACCCAGCAGGCGGCGTGATTGATGACCTCACCCTTTTCCGCACGGCCGACCAGGAGTACCTCCTCATCGTGAACGCCGGCACCCACGCCAAGGATCTGTTCTGGATCCAGGAGCACGCCGCGCCCGCGGTTGTGCGGGATCTGTCCGATGGGGTGGCGCTGTTGGCCCTGCAGGGCCCGATGGCCGAGGCGGTGCTCTCGGCCGCGTCCGGAACCGGGCTTGCCGCGCTGCCGCCGTTTCACCGCCTCGATGGGATCCAGGTGAGAGGAGTTCCGGTGGCGGTCACCCGTACAGGGTACACCGGCGAAGATGGGTTCGAGATCGCCTCGGCCTGGGACGCCGCGCCCCGAGTTTGGGAAGCGCTGACCGAAGCCGGTCGGCCGCACGGGCTGGTTCCAATCGGGCTAGGCGCCCGCGACACGCTCCGCCTCGAAGCAGGGATGATGCTCTACGGACAGGACATTGACGAGACGACCTCTCCGCTGGAGGCGCCCCTGGCCTGGACGGTGAAGTTCGGCAAGGAGGAGTTCATAGGGAAGCCGGCACTGGAGCAGCAGCGGCGGGAGGGCGTGGCAAGGCGACTGGTCGGATTCGAGGCGGATGGACGGGCCATTCCGCGGCACGGTTGCGCAATCTTCGTCGCAGGGGAACGCGCCGGCGCCGTCACCAGCGGAACGTTTTCTCCCTCGCTCCGCCGCCCGATCGGCATGGGTTATGTGCCGAGGGGGACGTCCGCGCCGGGGGTCGGCCTCCAGATCGAGGTCCGCGGTGCACCCGTCCCGGCCCGAGTGGTCAAGCTTCCGTTCTACAGGCGCGCACAGGGACCAACAGAAGCGTAAACACAGAGGTGAGGCATGTTCCCGACCGACCGAAGGTACTCGCGCGACCACGAGTGGGCCCAGAAGGAGAACGGCAGGGTCCGCATCGGAATAACCTCATTCGCCGCGGAACGGCTCAGCGACGTGGTCTTTGTTGAGCTACCCAAGGCGGGCGCCGAAGTGCGCGCAGGGCAGGCGTTTGGTGCGATCGAGTCCGTGAAGGCGGCTAGCGACCTCTACGCGCCGGTCTCAGGCAGCGTCGTGGAGGTGAACCAGGCGGTGATCGAGCACCCCGAGACCATCAACCAGGACCCGCACGGGGATGCCTGGATGGTCGTGATCGCGATGTCCGTCCCCAAGGAGTGGGACGAGCTCCTGGACGCCGAAGCATACGAGGCGCTGGTGGGGGCCGAGCAGACATGAAGCCCGCTGCTGGATGGCACCCGCACAGATACCTTCCCCACACCGGCGCCGAGATAGAGGAGATGCTTCGGGTCGCCGGCGTTGCAAGCCTGGAGGATCTGTTCGCGGAGATCCCGGCGACCGTTCGGTTGAAGCGGCCGCTGGAACTTCCGCCTGCCCTGCCCGAGGGCGAGCTGTTTGCCCATATGGTGCGGCTCGCGGAGAGGAACGCCCACGCAGACCGCCTGGTCAGCTTCCTGGGCGCCGGGGCCTACGACCACGAGATTCCCAGCGTGGTCTGGCACCTGGCAGGCCGGGCCGAGTTCGTGACGGCCTACACCCCATATCAGGCCGAGGTCATGCAGGGCGAGCTGCAGGCGGCCTACGAGTACCAGACGATGCTCTGTGAACTGACCGGCATGGACGTGGCAAACGCCTCGATGTACGACGGCGCCAGCGCGCTCGGGGAGGCGGCGGTGATGTCCCGCGACCTGACCGGGCGCAACCGGGTGGTGGTCTCGAGCGCGGTGCACCCCCACTATCGGGAGGTGCTGCGCACATACACGCGCCACCTTGGGGTTGAGGTGGTCGAGGTTCCCTACCGCGACGGGGTGACGCCCGTTGAGGAGATCCGCGCGGCAACAGGGCCGGAGGTCGCGGCTGTCATTGTGCAGTCACCCAACGTCTTCGGGTGCATCGAGCAGGGCTCCGCCTTCGCGCAGGTGGCGCACGAGGCTGGGGCGCTGCTGATCGCTGCCGTGGCCGAGCCGATCAGTCTGGGCCTGCTGCGGCCGCCAGGCGAATACGGCGCCGACATCGTGGCCGGAGAAGGGCAGCCGTTGGGCAACCACCTCAACTACGGTGGCCCCTACCTCGGGATGCTTGCAGCGCGCCAGGCATTTGTCCGGCGCATGCCCGGCCGTCTGGTGGGAATGACCACGGACCGAGACGGCCGCAGGGGCTTCGTTCTCACCCTTCAGACGCGGGAGCAGCACATCCGGCGCGAGAAGGCGACCAGCAACATCTGCACCAACGAGGCCCTGAACGCGCTCGGAGCCGCCGTTTACATGGCCGCGTTGGGCCCTGACGGGATGCGCCGCGTCGCCGAGGTGAACGCCCGCCGGGCGCACTACGCGATAGAGCAACTGACCGCGCTCCCTGGCATCAGCCGAGCGTTCGCCGCCCCGGTCTTCAACGAGTTCGTGGTGAGGACGCCCTTGCCGCCCGAGCAGCTCAACGCGCGCCTGAGCGAGAAGGGGTTCCTGGGCGGATTGGCGCTGGGAGCCTGGTATCCGGAGCTGCCGGACGGCTGGCTCGTCTGCGTAACCGAGGCGCGCACCCGAGGGCAGATTGACGCGTTCGTGGAAGCGGTGAAGGAGGCGATCGTCCGATGACCATGCCTGTGATCTTCGAACGCAGCGTGCCTGGACGCATCGCCTCGGCTCCTCCTGCCCCGGACGTACCCGACGTACCGCTGGAGGCAATCGTCGGATTGGAGCATCTCCGGAGCACGCCACCGGCCCTGCCCGAGGTGAGCGAGCTCGACCTGGTGCGTCACTACACGCGGCTCTCGCAGCGCAACTACGCCGTTGACACGGGCTTCTATCCACTCGGGTCGTGCACGATGAAGTACAACCCCAAGGTAAACGAGGACGCTGCCCGGCTGAGCGGGTTTGCTCGGCTCCACCCCAACACGCCCGCGCCGCTGGCGCAGGGCGCGCTCGAACTCCTGTGGCGCCTCGAGCAGATGCTCTGCGAGATATGCGGCATGGACCGGGTCACCTTCCAGCCCGCGGCCGGGGCGCACGGAGAGATGACCGCGCTCATGATGATCCGGGCGTGCCTCGAGGACCGCGGCGAACACCGCACGCGCGTGATCGTGCCCGACTCGGCGCACGGCACCAACCCGTCGTCCGCGGCGATGTGCGGGTTCGAGGTCGTAACCGTTCGCAGCGACGAGCGCGGGAACATTGACCACGCCGCGCTGCGCCGCGCCGCCGACGGCTCTGTTGCGGCCCTCATGCTGACCAACCCCAACACCCTGGGACTGTTCGAGGAAGGCATCTGCGAGGTGGCCGAGATAGTGCACGGGTGCGGCGCGCTGATGTACCTCGACGGCGCGAACTTCAACGCGATGCTGGGCATCACGCGCCCAGGCGACCAAGGGTTCGACGTCATGCACATGAACGTGCACAAGACCTTCGGTACGCCCCACGGCGGCGGCGGCCCCGGCGCCGGGCCGGTCGCGGTGAAGCGCCTGCTCGAGCCGTACCTGCCGGCCCCGACGGTCGAGCGCGAGGGCGACCGGTTCCTCCTCGACGGCGACCGGCCCAAGTCCATCGGCCGCGTGCGCGCCTTCAACGGCAACTTCGGGATCTTCGTGCGCACCTACGCATATCTGCTGGCGTACGGGCCCCTGCTGCGCCAGGTTTCCGAGGCAGCGGTGCTCAATGCCAACTACCTGCTGGCGCTCCTGCGGCCCTACTTCGATCTGCCCTACGACCGCAGGTGCATGCACGAGTTCGTGCTGAGTGGCCGGCGACAGAAGGAGCAGTACGGGATCCGGACGCTCGAGATTGCCAAGCGATTACTCGACTACGGGTTCCATGCGCCCACGGTCTACTTCCCGCTGATCGTGGACGAGGCGATCATGATCGAGCCGACCGAGACCGAGAGCAGGCAGACGCTGGACGAGTTCGCCGACGCGATGATCCGCGTGGCCGGGGAGTGCGCAACCGACGCCGAGACGGTGAGGAACGCGCCGCACCGTACCGTTGTGACGCGCCTCGACGAGGTGACCGCGGCCCGCAAGCTTAATCTACGGTACACCGCGGGCGAGAGGAGCGGCTCGTGACCGCGCCCGCGGAAGGCCGCGTGCCTGAGCTCGCCGACATCCAGGACGCGGTCGCGCGCGTCGCGCCCTACGCGCGCCGCACCCCGGTTCACCCATGGGACGAGCGGCAGGGAATCTTCATGAAGCTAGAGAGTCTCCAGCCGACCGGGTCGTTCAAGGTGCGCGGAGCAGCGAACCACCTCAGCACGATCGCGGGCAAGGTGTCGGGTGTGGTCACCGCTTCCTCTGGCAACCACGGGCAGGCGATCGCCTACGTGGCAGCGCGCCTGGGTATTCCGGCTGTGGTGGTGGTGCCCGAGACGGTGACCCCGGTCAAGGCCAGCGCGATTACCGGGTACGGCGCCGAGCTGGTCAGGTGCGGAACCACCATGTCGGAGCGGTACGACATGGCGATGCGCCTGGCCCAGGAGCGGGGGCTCCACATGGTGCCCTCGTTCGACGACTCCTTGGTAATCGCCGGCCAGGGGACCTGCGGGCTCGAGATCCTGGAACAGGTCCCGGACCTGGCGGCGGTCTTGGCGCCGGCCAGCGGCGGCGGGCTGCTCTCCGGCGTGGGGCTGGCGATCAAGGCGCTGCGGCCGCAGGTGCGGGTGATCGGGGTGGAGCCGTTCAACGTGGCCAGATTCGCGGCATCGCGGGCCGCCGGAAAGCGGGTCTCGGTGCCATCGGTGGACACCATCGCCGACGGCCTGCGCGGGCAGAAGCCCGGCGAGCTGACCTGGGAGGCCACATGCCGGGCGGTAGATGAGTTTGTGGCCGTGGACGACGCTGCCATCCTGGACACGGTCCGCCGCCTCTGCGTGGAGGCGCACCTGGCAGTCGAACCATCAGGCGCCATTTCGGTGGCGGCGCTGCTGTCAGGCCTGGTTAAGCACCGTCCTGCCGTGGCCGTGGTCAGCGGCGGCAACCTGGATCCAGCGCTCCTGGCCAGCCTCCTGACCCGTCCGGGCTAGCAATCGCGCGTCCGGGCAAGCCACGGCTGGCAGATTGCCCCATACCGAACTACCGTACGTTTGTTCGCCTCTCCGTGGGGTTGCCATACGAACAAGTGTTCGTTATGGTTGGGGTGGAGGTGACGCATGACCAAACCCTTGACCCCCAGGCAGCATGAGATCCTCCGTCACGTAGCGACCAGCATTCGCCGAAACGGCATCGTGCCGTCGGTGCGCGAGATCGGGCACGCGCTCGGGATGCGGTCGCCCTCCACCGTTCACCAGCACCTTACGGCCCTTGCCCGAAAGGGGTTCCTGCGCCG
>JBKJJG010000207.1:0-7596 GCA_046598155.1 bacterium
ATGGACGAGGACCGGAACCGAACGCCTATGTCGCGGATGACGCGGGTGTCCCTCGCGGTTACCGACACGGTCACGCGCCAGGGAGGATCGCTCTCTATCCGGGCCGTCCCGGTGAACCCGGGGGCAGCTCCCTCAACCAGCTCCGTGACCCTCCGCTCGACGATCGGCGCGGCCCACTCCAGGGCTTCCGCGGGCAGCCGGGCAACCAGGCGCCGGAGCTCGAGAACCACCGGCTCCAGCGAGGCGCGCACCAGCGGCTGTGCATCGGGATGCACCCCTGGCAGGGAGGTGATCACCGGAACCTCCACCAGCATCGGCGGCCGCGGCTGCAGCTGGACGCGCACCACCGTGGCGGCGCCGGTCTGGAATCCGAGTCCCACCGTGCGGTAGCCGCGTACCACGCGGTCTATGACTTCCCTCAGCACCCCGGCCAGCGCCGCTTCCTGCCGGGCGACCACCTCGCTGTCCCGCCCGAGGAGCAGCCGCTCGCTTGCGGTCGTGATGGACTCAACAATCCGTCGGGCAATCAGAGGGTGGGGGTCCCCACCCTCCACGACCAGAACGACCTCTACCCGCTGAATGGGATCGGCGGCGCGCGCGGGTGCCGCCGCGACGGCGAGGATCATCGCCAGGGGCAGCGGAAAACCCAACCGGGCGGCGGCGAGCACCCGCCGGACCAGGGAGGAACTCAGAAGGGCTGGCCGATGCTGAGCCAGGTCTGCCGACCCTCCGGTCCGATGGCGTAGTCTATCCGGATCGGGCCGACCGGCGTGGTAACGCTCACGCCGATTCCGTATCCGAAGTTAATGCCCGCGGAGATCGGGGCACCGCCGGCGTCCACGAAGACGATGCCGGTGAACTCCTTGAGCTGCCTGGCAAGGCCGCCCAGGGGCGTTCGGTACTCTAAGTTTAGGAGCGCAACGTTAGGCCCCCGGTACCGTGCCAGCATAGCCCCCCTGAAAGTTGACGACCCTCCAAGGACGAACTGCTCCTGGAACGGTAGGTTGCCGTGGCTTGCACCCAGCATCGCGCGGCCAACCAACACGCCGGATCCAGCCGGGAAGTAGCGAGAATACTCAAAGGTGTACTTGCCGAACCCAAAGTCGCCTCCAAGCATCTGGAGCCCGAAGTCCATGGCCAGGCTCATCCGGTCGCCTTTCGTGGGAGTGTACCTGTGATCGCGGCGGTCGCGCGCGGCCGCGAGCTGTATGGCCACGGTCCTGCCGGGGGTGAAGTGCGACGGGGGTGGCTTGGGGCAGAGCGGATCGTCGGGGTTGGTGTCACAGGGCGGCGTGGTCGGATCCAGGGGCAACGGCGTGATCACGGTGCGCTCAGAGCGCAACCGGACCGAAGCGATGGTAACCGCATCCAGCGGTCGCGAGAACCCGATCACGCTGCCCAGGCGGTTCAGCAAGAAACGGGACACGATCGTGCCCCCGGCGTGCTCAGAGTCCGCGGTGTTGCTCTCGTAGAGCGAGACGTCGAGCGCGGTCTGCCGCGCGTCGAACCATGGATCCCGATAGGTGATCGAGAAGTTGCTCGGCCCCGGCGCGGTCAGGGACGGAACGTTCCGGTCCCCGAGTCCCCGCTCGAACCGCACCGCGATAGACTGGTTCCGACCCTTCCAGTTGCGCTCGGAGTACTCGATCAGCCCCACGATCCCTGTACGGTCGCCGTACCCGAGGCCGAAACGGGCCTGCTGTGTCGGTTGCTCCTTCACCTCGACCTCAACGATGACGGTCTCAGGCGTGCTCCCGGGCTGGGGTCGGGCCTGCACGTTCTCGAACAGTTCCAGGTTGAAGATCCGCTGGAGGTCCCTGTTCATCTCGTTGATGTTGAAGACCCGATCCTTGCGCACGATCGCGCCCCGATCCAACACGTAGCGCTGGGTCTTGACCAGCCCTTTGTACTCGATGGCCTCGACCCGGCCCTCCGTGATGCGCAGGCGAAGCCGGACCTCGCCGTTTGCCGCTATGGCGATGTCGGCGACTCGGGCCAGGACAAAACCGCGCTCCTCGTAGAGCTTCTCGACAGCCCGCGCGCCATCCCGAAGGCGAATGACGTTGAGCACCTGACCCAGCGGGAGGTTCAGTGCCTGAACCAGTTCCGGCGTGGGGATCACGGTGTTGCCCTCGATGACGACCTGGGCAATCGCCGGGTTCTCGACCACCAGGAAGGCAACGCGCACGCCATCCCGGTATGACTCGACCCGCGCGGTGGCATCGGCAAACCACCCGGTCGCCACAATCGAGGCCACGTCGGCGCGCAGCCGCTCTTCGGAGAGCAGTTCTCCCACGCGCACCCCTATTGAGTCGAGAACGACTGAGGCCGGGACGCGCTCCAGCCCCCTCACCGCCACGTCCGTGACCTTGGGGGGCGGCGGTGGCGTGGGCGCGGGTGTCGGCGCGGGCACGGGCGTCGGCCCGGGTACGGGTGTTGGCCCGGGTGAAGGCGCGGGCGCCGGCGCAGCCTCAGCCGCGGGCCCGACAGCCGGCCCCAAGAAACCCACAACTCCCAGGAGCACCGTTGAGATGATCAGGACAGTGCGCAGTCGCGACCGGCGGGGCAATATTCTCCTCCTCATAAGCAGATAAGCAGACGAAACTGCCCGCAGCGTACCATTCGGGTCTACCGGCGCGCAAGTCCGCGGGCGGACGTGCCCCTGCCTAGTGATTGACCGACCTGCGCAACGAGCGTTCAGCGGCCAGGACCAACTCGATTACGTCGGCCTCGCTCAACAGCGCTGGCTGTGGAGCCGTGGAACTGGCGGCCACAACCTGCGCAGGAGGAGGCGCAGCCGGGCCGGTCGGCATGTGCTGGACAACAAGGCTATCGGCGCCCGGCGCCGCCTGCCGCGGCGCGTCCTCAATCACCTTGACCGGCACGCGGACGATGATCGTCCTGGTCACGGTCTTCTCAACGGCGGGCGGTGGAACCGTCACCAAATCCAGCATGGCGCCCGTGCCCCCTGAAAGGACGACAACCGGCGGCGCCTGGCCGCTGGTTACATCCGTCGGGCCAACGGTGCGCGGAACGACCAGAAAGATGAGCGTAACCGCGGAGAGCGCGGCCATCCCCGCCGCGATCCAGCCCGACAGCGCGCGCCCCTCCGGATGGGGCCGCGCGACTGGCCTGCCGGCCTCGCGCGCAAGGCGGACCTCGGCCGCGGCCAGCACCAGGGTGAGCATGCCTCGCTCATGGTGGCCGGCCTCGACCTGCTGGCGCGCCCGCGCCAGCCAGCCTTCCGCAAAGGATATGCGCTCGGTCAGACCCTTGGTATCCTGCTCCATGCCTGCTCCCCCCAGCCGCGCGACAATCCTAATATCCCGTTGCGCGTTGCGGCCGGTGCATTGCTTCCAGCCCCAGCACCGTGCGCAGGTGCTCCAGGGCCTGCTTCTGCAGTCGGTAGAAGTGGGAGAGACTGATCTGCAGTTCGCGCGCAATGTGCCGCGGCTCCCTGGCGTTCACCACGGCTTCCAGCACCCGCCGCTCCCTCGGCGGGAGCGCTTCGATCGCAGCCAGTATCCGATCAACCACGGTGCGGTCTTCGACAACGGCCAGCGCCAGGGCCGCGTCGGGATCGGCCAGGCGCGCCAGGGGCGAGGGGTCATCGGCGGCCGCCAGCACCTGGTCCAGCGAGATCTCTATCCTGACGCGATCCAGAGCGTTGAGCGCCCGGCCCCTGATGCGATAGGAAGCAAAGGTAGAAAACCGGACCCCGCGATCAGGGTCGAACCGCTCCACGGCCTCTATCAGCCCTACGGCTCCCTCCTGGATGAGGTCCATCAGCAGTGGCTCGGGAGGGCGGAGCTGCATGACCACCTTGAAAACGAGGGGCTGATAGGCCTCGATCAGGCGCAGACGGCTCGCGGCGCTGCCGCCGGTCCGAAAGGCCTCCCAGTGATGGGCCTCCTCGGGGGGACTCAGCAGCGCGACCTTCTGCAGCTCCCGCAGGTAGTCAGAGAACACGGCCGGATTGCCCTCCGCCGGGGCCTGGCCCGGATGATGGGAGCGTTCGACCTGGAGCGCGGATCTCCTGTAGGTGGTCTAGAAGCGGGTGGCGTACCAGAAGATCGCGTCCCAGTGACCGGTCGAGTCCGAGCGCAGGGCGAACTGCCAGGCGCGAGCGAACCTGTACTCCAGGGCCCACAGCCATCGCGTGCGCTCGTCGAAGGTAGTCTGGGCGGTGAGGTAGAGGTTGGGCAGCAGGCGCTTCCCCGCGCGCAGCGACAGCGGCCGCTCGAAATCGTACTCGATCACCAGTTCGGTCAGACCGATCGCGCGGCCCAGCGCGAGACTAACCCGTCCAAACAGCATCCGTCCGATCTCCGCCCGGAGCGCGCCCTCCAGATCACCCGCCAGCAGGCGCGCGAAACCGGCTTGTTGGCCGAGCAGGGCCATGATCTCCGCGCGGGGTCGCTCCGGATCAGAGTGCACGTCGAGTACCAGGCCGTCGGGGGCGGTTCCCCGAACGACCAACGAGATGCGCGTCGCTCCCGCCTGCGTCTCCGCGCGGGCGGCGATGACCGGGCGGAGCCCCATGTGCGGCTGAAACGTGGCCGTTCCTTCCCGCAGATCAAACACCGCGCCCAGCGCGGCCACCGTCCCTTCCTGGGCGTCAACGGTGCCTTCGAGCATTGGGTTGCGCAACGTCCCCGTGAGCAACAGCGAACCCCCGGGCCTGATGTCGAACTTGAGCCCACCGACCTTAACCGCAAGGCCTCGGCCGGCTTCGAGCTGCAGGCCGCGGAACGCCAGCGGCAGGCGCATGGCGGCCGGGGGGCCGTCGGCCGAGGTAATGTTCACGGTTCCCTCGGAGATCGTCACCCGGCCTTCCGCCGTGGGCGGACGGCGCGCGTCTCCGAGCGTCCCCCACAGGCGCACCGCTCCCGATGCGCGCGCGTCCACGTAGGGCAGAACCGCGATCCGCGCATCAGAGGCGTGCAACAGCAGCGGCGCATCCTCGGAGACCGCCAGCACCGGCCGGGTGGAGGAGACACCCAAGATCCGCGCCGCGCCTTCCAGACGCACGGTGCCGGCGCCGAGGCGGGCCGTTCCTTCGGCCACGCGGACGGCGGTCTCGTCGAACTGCAGCGCGAGGCGCAGCGATTCAACCGGCGCCTGCATGCCGCGCAGCCGCAGCCGGCCGTCGTGGACGCGCACCCCGCCGGTGAGCCGGGGAGCGCCCACCGTGCCGCTGACCCGGACCTCGCCTTCAATCGCGCCCGTCCCCTCTTCCACGATATCGGTGGCCAGACGGAGCAGTCCGAGGTTCACGTCGGCCAGGCCCAGGCGGAGGTCCACGGGCCCGCGTTCATCGAAGCGCCCCAGCGCAGGGTTGAACGGCAGGCTGCCAGAGAGCCGCAGCTTGTGCCCGCCCTGCACGAGAAGTGCCTGCTGCACCTGCAGCAGCCCCTCGCGGTAGTAGGCGTTCGCCACGAGCGAATCAAACGTGGCGCCCTCCACGCCGCCGCGGGCGATCTCCAGGGCAAACCCGATCTCGGGTGTGGCCAGGGTGCCTCCCAACTGCATCGTGAAGTCGAGACGACCGGTCATGGGCCTGCGCAGGCGAAGGACCGGCCGGAGGAAGTCCAGCTCTAGGTCGGCGCCGCTAACCTCTATCTGATTCTCGCCGCGCAGGTTCAGCCGCCCGGCTGCGACGATCTGGCCGCGCCCGGGCCGCAGCTCGAACTCCCGTACGGCCAGGACACCGTCGCTCAGGACCAGATCGGCGTGCCCGCCCACGATGAGGTGGGGGCCGAACTTGCCGCCCGCCATCCGCAGGTCGAGGCGGGCGGTGGGATTAGCCAGAGGACCGTCCAGGTCGGCGGATCCCGAGACGGTACCGTCGAGCGGAAGGGCAAGTCGCACTCCAGCCAGGCCCAGCAGCGTTGAGAGCCGGCCGTCGGCCACCGTCGCGGACAGCGTGGCGCTGGGGACCGAACCAAACCGCACCTCACCTGCGACCTCGTACCGCTCATTCCCGGCGCGCAGAACGAGCGGCTGGATCCGGAGGGCGCCAGCCTCCCACCTCATCTCCCCGGAGGTCTGATCGAATCGCATGCCGTTCAACGCGAGATTCGGTGAGGCGAAGGACAGGGCCGCCGTCGGTGAAGCGCTCGGCCCGGTAATCCGGCCGATGGCATCGAGGCGGCCTTCCAGCAGCGCAAGGACGGGGACGGGCAGGGTAATGTCGCCCAGGTCCAGCCCACGGGCCGCCAGGTCAAACGCCAGCCCGCTGCGGCGGTGGTAGAGGCCCGAAAAGCTGATCTCGGAATCCCTGCGCCGGAGGGATCCGCCAGCCACGACCAGGCGGGTACCATCCCACTGGAAGGAGGCAGATGCCTGATCCACCATCTGGCCTGCCATCTCGGCCTCGCGCAACGCCACCGCGCCGGCGGCAGACGGTCGCGCCAGGGGCCCCTCGATGCGCGCACGGCCGTCAACCAGGCCGCTGACCGGCAGGGACAGTGCCATCGCCTTTCCCATCGCTGCCGCCGGCGCTCGTTCAACCTCGACATCCAGCGCCAGATGCGAGACCGGACGCCAGGCCAGGGTTCCGGCGGCGCGGATGTACGCGCGGCCCGAACGCACGGTCACGCCATCAAGACGGACGCTGCTCTGCCCGAGCGTCACGCCGCCCCTGGCGACATCAAAATCCAACCCCCCGAAGCCACCCTCTCGCACCATGACCGTCCCGACCAGTTCGGGCTGGCGGAGCGAACCGAGCACCCAACCGGCGAAGTCGGCGCGGCCGGAGAGGCCGCTGCGGGCAAGTGAGGACGGTAGCTGCGTGAGATCCACCGCCCCGGCCCGTGTCTCAAGCGCGATCTCACCTCCGGGACGCAGGTGGCCGCTGGCAATCGCCCACGCCGTCCCGCGGCCGAGGCGCAAGTGTTCCAGCGTGATGCCGCCTGAATCCGAGCGAAAGGAGGCTTCAACTGAGTCGAGGGTAACATCACCGAGGGCGGCACCCGCCAGAGAGGCCTGGCCGACGAGCGTGAGACCCTTGCCCTGACCCAGTGCCGCGATGCTGCCACCGAGACGCCCGCGGAGCCCGGCGGGAACTGAGGGAACCCAGCGCGGCACCGCCGATGCATCAGCGTCATCAAGGCGCGCTGCAAGCGAGAACTCGGGCGCGCCTACCGCCCACCAGGCGCTGCCCCGCACCGTGCCCCCGGCGACGTCGCCACGGGCGTTGGCGAGACTCAGCCACCCCTCTTGCAGGGTAAACTCAGCCGAGGCATCCCGTAGCAACAGGGCATCGAACCGCGCCCTTGCCATCTCGACGCGGCCTTCCGCCCTCAGGGAACGGAAGGGTCCGCTCAGCCGGATCTCGCCCGTGGCGCTGCCGGCGAGACGGTGAGCGGCGCGCGGGTAGAACAGCCTCCCCAGCATGGTCAAGTCCGCGGCGGCGGACCGCACGGCCAGATCAAGGTACGGCTCGCCTATGAGGTTGGCCTCGCCACGTACCTCCAGGGGGGACCCATTGAGGATTCCACGCAGGAGCGCGGTGCGGACCCGACCGGTGTTCAGGTGGATCTCGCCCTGCACCCCCCTAACCACTGCGTTCCGCGAGGGCACTGCGGCCCGCCC